>JBBIHL010000080.1:0-10050 GCA_037447075.1 Candidatus Eiseniibacteriota bacterium
GTCCAGCCGCAGCTCCACGCCGCGCGTGCCGCCGCTCAGCAGCTCCGACAGGGTGACCACGCGCTGGAGGCGCCCCTGCAGCACGATGGCCGCGCGGTCGCACAGCATCTCGGCGTCGGGCAGGATGTGGGAGGAGAACAGCACGCTGGCGCCCCGCGCCCGCTGCTCGAGGATCAGCTCGCGCACGTCGCGGCGGCCGAATGGATCGAGCCCGCTCATCGGCTCGTCCAGGATCAGGACCTCGGGGTCGTGCAGCAGCGCGGCGGCGAGCCCCAGCCGCTGCAGCATCCCCTTCGAGTACTTGCGGAGCACGAGGCGCGGGCAGTGGCCGAGCCCCACCCGCCCCAGCCAGCGCGCCGCCCGCCGGTCGGCCTCGTGCCGCGGGAGGCCCGAGAGCTGGCCCGCCATGACCAGGTACTCGGGCCCGGTGAGGTAGTCGTAGAAGTAGGGCTGCTCGGGCAGGAAGCCCAGCCGGCGCCGGCTGTTCCGCTCGGCCACCGGGACCCCGAGAATCCACGCCTGCCCGCGGCTGGGCCGGAGCAGGCCGGTCAGGAGCTTGAGCGTGGTGGTCTTGCCGGCGCCGTTCGGTCCCAGGTAGCCGAAGACCTCGCCCCGCCGCACGTCCAGGTCCAGGTCGGCGAGCGCTACGGTGCGCCGCAGGGTCCAGGTGTGGCGGTAGACCTTGCACAGCCCCCGGGCCGTGATGGCCTGGTCCGGGCGACCGGTTGCATTGTGCACGCCCCGGCGGCCGGCTTCTGGCCGCAGGGCGGATTCGCTGGAAGGTCGTTCCATGGCCTGCTCGCCCGCACCCTCCGGGAAGCGCTGCCCGCTGAAGGAGTTCGGTGGTGGTTCGCCGAGCCTGGCCGGCCCCTGGCCGGCCAGGTCGCTCCAGGCTGCAACCGGCGTGCCGCCCGCAGGGGCGACCCGCCGCCGCGCGTGGGGTGCGCGGCGCGACCGGCTAGCCGCCGGTGGTGAGGACGAGCCGGAGCGTGTCCCCGGTGGGGCCGTTGCCCTTGAGGAAGTACTGGGTCGGCAGCGCGGGGTTGATGGCCAACTCGCCGGGGTTGCCGGCGGTGGGGTTGGCGTCGAACTGGACGACGCTGGGGAGCTGGGTGAAGGGGTTCTTGGGGTAGACCCCGCCGGGGCAAACCTGGGCCACGGTCTCCCCCTGGAGCGTGGTGGAGGCCGCGTTGTCCGGATAGATGCCGTCTGACTGGACGGCGAAATCCTCCACGGCCACCTGGAGGATGTGCATGTTGTTCTTGATCTGGGCCTCCTTGGCCCGGTTCTGCATGGAGATGAAGTTCGGAATCGCGATCGAGGCCAGGAGCCCGATGATCACGACCACGATCATCAGCTCCACCAGGGTGAACCCCGGGCTCGGCTGCCTGCGGGCGTGATCGTTCATGGCGTCTCCGTCTGGTGCCCCGCGCCGGGCGAGGGGGAGCCCCACGGCTCCCGCCCCGTCTGCGCGCGGCGTAGCCCTTACTGTCCCGCCGTCAACACCAGGGCCAACTCGGCGGCCTTGCCGTAACCCTTGATGTTGTAGTTGGTGTTGCTCGAATCCGCGTAGCTGGTGATGCCCGAGGTCGCCGACGCGTTGCCGGCGAACACCGCGCGATCCTCCCACGCCACGCCCGAACCCGTCGTGTTGGTGAACGGGTTCTTGAAGTTGGCGCCCGCCGAAGGCAGCAAGCTCGCCACCGTGGCGGCACCGGCCGCGTAGGCGCCGTCGTTCTGCACGCCGTAGTCCTCGGCCGAGAGCTGGAAGGTGTGCATGTTCGACTTCAGCGAGCCTTCCTTCGCGCGGTTCTGCATCGCGATGAAGTTCGGGATCGCGATGGCCGCGAGGATGCCGATGATCACGACCACGATCATCAGCTCGATCAGCGTGAAGCCCTTGGGGTTCCTCAGCATGGGTGTTCTCCCTCCTCTTCGACTGCCCTGCAGCGATTGCCGAGGTCCTCGGCTTGCGGCGTGAGCGTTTCTCACGGCGCGCGATCAGGCTCGCTGCGACCCTGAAGCTTCAGGCGGGGGCGGAGACCGAGCCCACCCCCGCCTGCGCTGGTCGGCCGCGCCGAGACTACTGGCCGGCCGTCAACACCAGGGCCAACTGGGCCGCCTTGCCGTAGCCCTTGATGTTGTAGTTGGTGTTGCTCGAATCCGCGTAGCTGGTGATGCCCGAGGTCGCCGACGCGTTGCCGGCGAACACCGCGCGATCCTCCCACGCCACGCCCGAACCCGTCGTGTTGGTGAACGGGTTCTTGAAGTTGGCGCCCGCCGAAGGCAGCAAGCTCGCCACCGTGGCGGCACCGGCCGCGTAGGCGCCGTCGTTCTGCACGCCGTAGTCCTCGGCCGAGAGCTGGAAGGTGTGCATGTTCGACTTCAGCGAGCCTTCCTTCGCGCGGTTCTGCATCGCGATGAAGTTCGGGATCGCGATGGCCGCGAGGATGCCGATGATCACGACCACGATCATCAGCTCGATCAGCGTGAAGCCCTTGGGGTTGCTACGCATCTTGGGTCTCCTCCTGCGGTGGGTTGACGGTCGGTGCGGACGACACTCACCAATCCGCCCGTCGAGCAACCGTTATGCCAGGGGCAGCCCGGGGTCCCGCCGCGCCCCGAATTCCCTGCGGCGGATGGTATTAGCGACGGGCGCAGGCCGGCGGCGGCCTCAATGGCGGAGCGGATTCGGTCAATTTCATTGCGCGCCGGGGAAGCGAAGATTGCGGAATGCGCGTCCCGGGCCGAGAACGTGCAGGCTGCACGCCTCGGCCCGCGGCGACGGAGCGGCGAGGCGCCGGGGCGCCGGTGCCGCGAGACCGCCGGTCCGCCTCAGGCGGCCCGGGACTGGTCGCCGGGGGGCGCCTCCGACGAGCCCCCCTTCTCGAAGCCGTAGGCCAGCAGCTTGCGGTAGAGGGTGGAGGGGTTGATCCCCAGGATCTCCGAGGCCCGCTTCTTCTGCCAGTGGGTGTGGTTCAGGACCTTGAGGATGTACTCCTTCTCCAGCTCCTCCAGCGTCATGTTGGGCGAGTCGATCACCAGGCTGCCCCGCGACGCCTGCTGGAACCGGACCTTCTCCGGCAGGTCCTCCGGTCCGATCGTGCCGTTCTCGTCCAGGATCAGGGCGCGCTCGATGACGTTCTCCAGCTCGCGCACGTTGCCCGGCCAGTCGTACTTGAGGAGCAGGTCCATGGCCTCCTTGGCCATGGCCTTGCTGGCCGCGCGCTCCCCCTGGCGCTTGATGAAGTGGTCCACCAGCAGGGGGATGTCCTCGCGGCGCTGCCGCAGGGGCGGGAGCTTGAGCGGGATGACGTTGAGGCGGTAGAACAGGTCCGCCCGGAAGCGGCCCTCGGCCACCTCGCGCTCCAGGTCGGAATTGGTGGCGGCGATCAGGCGGCAGTCGATCTTGATGGTCTGCGTGCCTCCCACCGGGATGATCTCGCGCTCCTGCAGGGCGCGCAGCAGCTTGACCTGGGTGGCGAGCGGCATCTCCCCCACCTCGTCCAGGAAGAAGGAGCCCCCCTCGGCCACCGTCATCAGTCCCTGGGCGTCCTTGACCGCGCCGGTGAACGACCCCTTGACGTGGCCGAACAGGTTGCTCTCCAGCAGGTCGCGCGGGATGGCGCCGCAGTTGATCGAGACGAAGGGGCCGTTGGCACGGCCGCTCCGGTAGTGGATCTCCTTGGCGATGAGCTCCTTGCCGGTGCCGCTCTCACCGCAGATCAGCACCGTCGCGTCGGTATCGGCCACCTTGTCGAGCATGCGGTAGACCGCCATCATCTCGTCCGACGAGCCGATGATGATCTTCTCCTCGTGCTTCCGCTTCAGCTCGCGCTTCAGGATGGAGTTCTCGGCCCGGACCTTGCGCATCTCGATGGCGTTGCGCACGGCGAGCTTGATCTCGTCGTTCTTCGCGTTCTTGATGAGGTACTGGAACGCCCCCAGGTTGACCGCGTCGATCGCCGACTGCTGCGAGGCGTAGGCGGTCATCACGATGACCGGCAGGCCGGGGTCCAGCTTCTTGAGGCCGGCGAGCAGCTGGATGCCGTCCATTCCCGACATCTTGATGTCCACGATGGCCACGTCGAAGGCCTCGCCCTTCACCTTCTCCAGGGCCTCGTTCGGATCGTTCAAGGCCGTGACCTGGAACCCTTCCTTTCGCAGCACGATGCTGAGGAACTCCGTCATGCCGCGCTCGTCATCCACCACAAGGATCTTCTCACCTTGCATTGGTCCCACCTCGCTCGGGAGTCGTCGTCAGGCCGCCAGCGGGACCTGCACCCGCTCGCGTGGCAGCGTCACGCGCGCCACGGTGCCGCGACCCAGGCTGCTCTCCAGGGACAGGTGCCCGCCATGACGCTCGACGATGCGTTGGGCGATGGCGATCCCCAACCCGGTGCCGCTCGGTTTCGTGGTGAAGAAGGGCTGTCCGACCCGCGGCAGGTCCTCGGCCGCGATGCCGGCGCCATCGTCGCTGAACTCGATCCACGCCTCGCCGCCCGGCGCCTGCGACCAGCGCACGGTCAGCGTACCGCCCTGCTCCATGGCCTCGAGCGCGTTGGCCGCCAGGTTGAGCCACACCTGGCGCAGCTGCTCGCGGTCCCCGCTCACGTGCAGCGGGCCCGAGCGCTCCAGCCGGACGCGCGTCCCCCGGGCGCAGCGCGGGTCCCTCCGTGCCAGCTCGCAGACTTCCCCCAGCGCGGCCTCCAGTTCGAACGTGCCGGGCACGATCTCGCGGTCGCGCGAGTACGACAGCAACTCGCTCACGAAGCGGTTGAGCCGGTCGCATTCCGTGGCGATGAGCTGCATGAGCCGCTGGTTCTCGCCCCGCAGGCGCAGCTCGCGCTGCAGGCACTCCACCGAGCCGCTGATGGGCTTGAGCCCGTTGCGGAACTCGTGCGCGATGCGGGCCGCCAGGGCGCCCACCGCGGCCAGCGTCTCGCTGCGCCTCACCCGGCGCTCCATCTCGCGCACCTCGCGCAGGTCCTGGAAGACCGCCACCACGCCGGTGAGGGCCCCCCGGTCCGACAGCACGTTGGTCGTGCACCCCACGGGGAGCGGGCGGCCGTCGCGGCGCCCGAGCGCCAGCTCCACCCGGGTCTCCGCCCGCCCGCTCTGCAGGGCGTGGAGCAGTCGGTCCCGCAACGGCCCCAGGCGACCCTTGAGCGCTTCGTGGCAGGGTAGGCCGCGCACCTCGGAGGCCCGAACCTCGAGCACCTCCTCGCCGGCCTGGTTCAGGTAGATGACGTCCCCCGCCTCGTCAATGGTGAGCACCCCGGTGGTGAGGTGCTGCAGGATCTTGTCGGTGTCGAGCCGCACCCGCTGCAGCTCGCGCCGCGTCTGCGCGAGCCGCTCGCGGGTGGAGTGGATGCGCTGGCCCAGATAACCCGTGAGCCCGCCCAGCAGTGCCAGGAACGCCACGAACAGGGCCGGGGTCGTGGAGGGCGGCCGCGGGGGGTTGGCCCACTCGTCCGGCAGCGCCAGCCCGCGCAGCAGGGCCGGCAGCAGCAGGAAGCCGAGGCACGCCAGCCCGGCCGCGGCCAGGCCGGCCGGGACGCCTGCGATGAACCCGCCGCTCAAGATCACCAGGATGTAGAACATGACGAACTGGCTGCCCTGCGCTCCGGTGAGCGCCGCCAGCGCCGTGACCAGCAGCACGTCGGCCACCAGCTGGGCGTAGATCTGCGCCTGCAGCGCGCGGCGCAGGCGCAGGGCGAGCGCGAAGCCCGCCGAGGCCAGGCCCACCGCGAGCAGCGCGCCCACCAGCACCCAGGGCCCGCGCGCCGGGGCGTCGGGCCCGAACTGCAGGGCCACCGGCAGGGTGACGGCCGCGATAAGCAGGCGGTAGCGGACCAGCGCCTTGAGCGCCTCCCAGGGGTCGTGCTCGGAGACGGCCCCGGCCGCGCCCTCGCGCGGCGGCTCGAGCGGCTGCGGCATGCCTAGTGGCCGCCCGCCACCACGCTGATCAGCTTGAACATCGGCAGGTACATCGCCACCACCATGCCGCCGACGATGCCGCCCATCACCACGATCATGACCGGCTCGATGATGGAGGTCATGGTCTCGACGGCCGAGTCCACTTCGGCCTCGTAGAAGGTGGCGATCTTGGTCAGCATCTCGTCGAGGGCTCCGGTCTGCTCGCCCACCGAGATCATCTGCACGACCATCGGCGGGAACACGCCCGAGTTCTTGAGCGGGGCGGCCACGGTCTCGCCCTCGCGGATGCTGGCGCGGGCGGTCATGATGGCCTCGGAGACGATCCGGTTCCCGGCCGTGCGCGCGGTGATCTCGAGCCCCGAGAGGATGGGAACGCCGCTGGCGATGAGCGTTCCCAGCGTGCGCGTGAATCGGGCGACCACCCCCTTGAGCAGCACGTCCCCCAGCACGGGCAGCTTGAGCAGCATCTGGTCGATGACGCGCTTGCCCCGGTCGGTGGCGTAGAAGCGCTGCACGGCGATGGCGCCGCCCACCAGCACGATCACGATCACCCACCAGGCGGCCCGCAGGCCGGCCGAGAGGGCGAGCACGATCTTGGTGGGGAGCGGCAGCTCGCCGCCGAAATCCTGGAACATCTTGGCGAAGGTGGGGATGATGAAGGCCAGCATGAACGCGGTCGCGCCCAGCGCCACCGTGAGCACCACGGCCGGGTAGACCATCGCTCCCTGGATCTTGCGCTTCAGCGCGTCGGCCTTCTCGATGTGGGTGGCGAGGCGCAGCAGGATCTCGTCCAGCACGCCGCCCGCCTCGCCGGCGGCCACCATGTTCCGGTAGAGATCGTCGAAGACCTGCTTGTGCTTTCCGAGGGCGTCCGCCAGCGTGGATCCCGCCTCGACTTCGCGCGTGACCTCGCCGATGACGCGCCCGAACGACGGCTTGCTCGCCTGCTTGGCCAGGATGTCGAGGCACTGCACCAGGGGCAGTCCCGCCGAGATCATGGTGGCGAACTGCCGCGTGAAGATGGCCAGATCCTTGGTGCTCACCCGGCCCCCGCCCCCCAGCCTCGGCAGGCCCAGGCTTCCGCCCTTGGCCTTGAGGGAGGTCACGAGGATCTTCTTGCGGCGCAGGAGGTCGAGCGCCTCTTCCTGGCGCTCGACCTGGATCTCCCCGCTCTGGGCCTCGCCCGCCAGCGTGCGTCCCTTCCAAACGTAGGTCGGCATGATGGTCTCCTAGGCTGCGGCTCGCAGGTGCACCTTCTGGAGCATCTGCTCGAGCTCCAGGCGGTCCGGCGAGCGTTCGAGGGCATCTTCGGGTGTGAGGTGCTTGTCGAGCACCCCCTGAAGCAGGCCCTGGTTCATGGTCTGCATGCCGTACTTCTGCCCGGCCTGCATCAAGCTGTAGATCTGGTGCGTCTTGCCCTCGCGCACCACCGCGCGGATGGCGGGTGTGACGACCAGCACCTCGGCGATCATCACCCGCCCGGTGCCGCGGCTCTTGGGCACCAGCTGTTGGGTGATGACCCCCTCGAGCACGAAGGCCAGCTGCGTGTAGACCTGCCGCTGCTGGTCGGAGGGGAAGGCGTCCACGATGCGGTTCACGGCCTCGTTGGCAGAGTTGGTGTGCAGCGTGGCGAACACCAGGTGCCCGGTCTCGGCGATGGTCAACGCCGCCTCGATCGTCTCCAGGTCGCGCATCTCGCCGATCAGGATGACGTCCGGATCCTGCCGCAGGATGTACTTGAGGGCGACCGGGAACGAGCCGGTGTCGGCGCCGACCTCGCGCTGATTGACGATCGCCTTCTTGTGCATGTGGACGTACTCGATCGGGTCCTCGATGGTGACGATGTGGCAGGCGCGGGAGCCGTTGATGCGGTCGAGCATGGCGGCCAGCGTGGTGGACTTGCCGCTGCCGGTGGGCCCCGTGACCAGCACCAGCCCCTTGTGCCGGTTGGTGAAGTCGCGCACCACGGGGGGCAGGCCCAGCGACTCGAAGCTGAGAATCTCGTAGGGAATCTGGCGGATGGCCATCGAGATCACGCCGCGCTGCAGGAACACGTTGGCGCGGAAGCGGGAGAGCCCCTTCACCCCGAACGAGAAGTCCAGCTCCTTCGTGGTCTCGAAGCGCTTGCGCTGTTCGTCCGAGAGCAGGCTGTAGGCCAGGGAGGTGGTCATCTCGGGCGTGAGGATCTCGTACTCGCTCGGCGTGATCGCGCCGTCAATGCGGAACTCGGGAGGCACTCCGGCCGTGATGTGGAGGTCGGAAGCGCGGCGTTGGATCATGTCCTCCAGCAGCTGCTTGATGGTGATCACGGCGACTCTCCTCTGGGACCGCGCGGTCCCCCGCGGGCCTACAGCTTGTCGGCTGCGCTCTCCTTCAACACCTCTTCCGCTGTCGTGAGGCCCTTGCGGAGCTTCATGATGCCGTCGCGGCGCAAGGTCAGCATGCCCTCGTTGACGCCCATTCGCTTGATCTCGGCGGCCGAAGCCCGCTCCAGGACCAGCTCGCGGATGGCGTTGCTCATCGGCAGGATCTCGTAGAGTCCCTGGCGACCCTTGTAGCCGGTCCCGTTGCACTCCACGCAGCCCGCGCCCTCGAAGAACGTGGCCCCCTGGATGTCGGCGTCGGTGAGCTGCAGCTCCTTGCGCAGCTCGGCGTGGTATTCCACCGGCTTGCGGCAGGCGTTGCACACCTTGCGCACCAGCCGTTGGGCGCACATCAGGTTGACCGAGGACGCCACCAGGAACGGCTCGATCCCCATGTCGATCAGCCGGCCGATGGCGCTGGGCGCGTCGTTGGTGTGCAGGGTGGAGAGCACCAGGTGGCCGGTGAGCGCCGCCTTGGTGGCGATCGAGGCGGTGTCGAGGTCGCGGATCTCGCCCACCATGATGATGTTGGGGTCCTGGCGCAGGAAGGCCTTGAGCGCCGCGGCGAAGGTGAGACCGATGTCCTCGTTGATGAGCACCTGGTTGATGCCATCCAGGTTGTACTCCACCGGGTCCTCGGCGGTCATGACGTTGACCTCGGGGGTGTTGATGCGGGAGAGCGCCGAGTAGAGCGTGGTGGTCTTGCCCGAGCCGGTGGGACCCGTGACCAGCACCATGCCGTACGGGCTGGAGATGGCATCCACGAAGGCCTTCATGGCCGCGGGCTCCATCCCCAGGCGCTCGAGATCGATGTTGAGGTTGGTCTTGTCGAGCACGCGCAGCACGATCTTCTCGCCGAAGATGGTGGGGAGCGACGAGACGCGCAGGTCGACGACGCGGTTCAGGACCTTGAGCTTGATGCGCCCGTCCTGGGGAACGCGGCGCTCGGCGATGTCCAGGTCCGCCATGATCTTCAGGCGCGAGAGGATGGCGGACTTGAACTTGAACGGCGGCGCCATCATCTCCTGCATCACCCCGTCGATGCGGAAGCGCACGCGCAGCGACCGCTCGTAGGGCTCGATGTGGATGTCCGAGGCGCCCTTGCGCACCGCGTCCGCGATCAGCGAGTTGACCAGCTTGACGATCGGCGCTTCCTCGGCCTGGGTGAGCGCCGCCGCCTCGGATTCGGGAGTGTCGTCCTCCTCGACGACGGAGAGCTCCTCCTCGATGCCCTTCATCACGTCGGCCATGGTGCCGGCCGAGTCGTAGCTGCGGTCGATGGCCTTCTTGACCGCGGCCTCCGAGGCCACCCAGGGCTCGATGTCGTAGCCCGTGATGAACTTGATGTCGTCGATGGCGAAGATGTTGGAGGGATTCGCCATCACCACCACCAGCTTGCGCCCGTTGCGCTTCACCGGGATGGCCATGAACTTGATGGCCACCTCGCCGGGGATGAGCCGCGTGCAGGCCGGGTCGATCTCGAGGTTGGCCATGTCGGCCGCCGGCACGCTGTAGAGGCGCGAGAGGAACTCGGTGAGCCCCGCCTCGGTGATGGCGCCGATCTTCACCAGATTGGCCGTGAGGCTGCCGCCCATGTTCTTCTGCTGCTGCTGGGCTTTGCTCAGGGCCGCGACGTCGATCAGCTTGGCTTCGAGCAGCTTCTGTCCGACTTCTTCGAGCACGCGTCTCCCGCCTCATGACACCCGCGCGACCGCGTCCCTGCGAGGACACGCAGGCCTGGTCGCGG
>JBBIHL010000081.1:0-10028 GCA_037447075.1 Candidatus Eiseniibacteriota bacterium
GACGCCGGGAACCAGGATAAGGCGTCATCAGAAGCTGGTCTCGGCCGACGCCGACTCCGCTCCCGTCACCTTCCTGGCTGCCGCCCACGACGTGCAGGTGTTCGCCCGGGTGGAGGGGATCGTCACCACGCTGGACGTCGAGGAGGGCTCGCACGTGCGGGCCGGAGCCCGGCTCGCCCAGATCGAGGACGAGTCCCAGCGCCTGACCCTGCAGGAGCGCGAGGCCGAGCTGGCCACCGCCGCCTCGGCCTTCGAGCGCGCGCAGAAGCTCTACGACACCCACATGCTCTCCGACCAGCAGTTCACCGACGCGCGCGCCGCCCACCAGATCGCGCTCGCCCGCCGCGACCGCGCCCGGCTCGACCTGGAGCACTGCGCCGTGCGCACCCCCATCCACGGCATCGTCTCCATGCGCATGGTCCAGGCGGGCCAGATGGTGAAGGAGGGCGACCTGCTGTTCCGGGTGAGCGACCCCGACACCTTGCGGGCCGAGCTGCTGCTGCCCGAGGAGCGCCTGGGGCAGGTGCGAGTGGGCCAGCCGGTCACGCTCGTCCCGCGGGTGGGCGGCGCGCCGGCGCGCGCGCGGGTGACGCGCGTGAACCCGGTGGTGGACGCCGCCAGCGGCACCTTCCGCGTGGTGATCGACCTGGACAACCGCGGCGCGCGCCTGCCCGCCGGCATCTCGGTGCGCTGCCGATTCGCTCCCCTCCAGCAGAGCGCGCAGCGGGGGCGCTAGCGTGCCCGCCTCGCCCGCGCATCCCCGCCTGCGCCGGGACCTGGTCTTCAGCCGCGTGGTGCAGCACGGCGAGACCAGCGTCATGGTCAAGGACCCGCTCGCCAACGCCTACTTCAAGCTCGACGAGATCAGCGGCGTCTTGGCCCAGCAGATGGACGGCTCGCGCTCGGTGGACGACCTGGTGGCCTGGGCGGGCGAGCGCTGGCCCAGCGTCGAGTTCGACACCGACTACATGGACGACCTGGTGCGCGAGCTGGGCAAGCTCAAGCTCTTGGACGACCCCTTCGAGCGCAGCGCGCTCGTGATGCAGCGGGCCCGGGACGAGCGGCCCCGGCTCACCGCCTCGATGCTGGAGAACGTCACCAACGTCAAGCTGGGCGTCTTCAACCCCGACCGCGTGCTCGACGCCACCTACCCGCGCCTGGCCTTCGCCTTCCGGCGCCCGGTGGTGCTGGGGGTGGTGGCGCTCTTCGCGCTCTCGGTGTTCGTGCTCTTCGCCCGCTGGGACCACCTGGGGTTCAACCCCCGGGCCTTCTTCATCATTCCCGGCGCCCCGCTGCCCGCCCTGCTCCTGCTCTGGGTCATCCTGCTCCTGACCACCGTGGGGCACGAGTTCGGGCACGCCTACACGCTCAAGCACCAGGGCTGCCGGGTTAACCGCATGGGGTTCATGCTCATGTTCGGCGCGCCCTGCCTGTTCTGCGACATGAGCGACATCCACCTGCTCGACAGCTGGAAGGCCCGCACCTACGTGGCCCTGGGCGGCATCTACGCCGACCTGGCGCAGGCGGTGGCGGCCACCGCCCTGTGGTGGGCCACACCCGACGGCACCCTGGTGAACCAGGTGGCCGCGCGCGTGATGCTGTGGTGCGGCATCACCGGCATCGTCATGAACGCCAACCCGCTGATGAAGCTGGACGGCTACTTCGTCCTGGCCGAGTACCTCGACATCTCCGAGCTGCGCGACGAGGCGTTCCGCTACACCGGCTACCTGGTGCGCCGCTACCTGCTCGGCATCCCGGTCGAGTGCCCGGTGCGCGGTCGGGCCCGCAAGCGCGTCCTGGTGATCTACGCGGCGCTCTCCCTGTGCTACACGGGGATGATCCTCACGTTCTTCTACCTGTGGGTGCGGGGGGTGCTGGTGGGCTGGCTCGCCTTCGCGGGCGCGCTGGCCTCGGTCTACGTCTTCTACCTGTTCTTCAAGCGCTCGATCCACAACACGGTGAAGACCGCGAGGCTGTGGGTGCTCACCCACGGGGAGCGGATCCGCCGGCGGCCGTGGGGTTGGGCGCTGGGCGGGGGGGCGCTGGCGCTAATCGCCCTCCCCGTGCCCTACCCGGGCGTGCTCACCCGGCCGGTCACGCTCGAGCCCGGCCGGCAGGCGCCGGTGAGCGCGCCCGAGGAGCTGTTCCTGCTCGAGGCGCGCTTCCGCGGGGGCGACCGCGTTCAGGCGGGCGACACGCTGGCGGTGCTGGACGCCCGCGAGTACCAGGTGGACGCCGCCGGCTCCGAGCGCCGCTCGCTGGCCCGGGAGCGGCAGGCGTGGGCCGCCCGCGCCGCGGGGGCGCCGGGTGAGGCGGCGGGGGCCGACGCCCTGGGCCGCGGAGACGCGGGCGAGGCCGCCGCCTACCGCGCGCGCGCCCACTCGGCGGTGCTGCGGGCGCCCATCGCGGGGCGCATCCTCACCTTGGGCCAGCTCGACCGGGTGGGCGAGCGGCTGGAGGCGGGCGAGACGCTGTGCGTGGTGGGCGACATGCGTGCCCTGCGCGCGAGCCTCGAGCTCGCCCAGCAGGAGGTGGTGGACATGCGGCCGGGCGCCCCGGCGCGCGCCCGTCTGCTGGGAAGCCCCGGCGTGGTCCTGCGCGGGCGGGTCTCCCAGGTGGGATGGGAGCCGATCGAGACGCGCTCCGGCCGGCGCTACCGCGTGTGGCTCACCCTGGAAGGCCGCGAGGGGGTGAAGGCCGGGCAGGGCGCCGTGGCCCGCATCCACACCCCGGCGCGCAGCGCCGCCTCGCACTTCCTGCGCTGGCTCACCGGCTGGCTGCGCACCGACCTCCTGGTGTGACCGATGGACGACCGCATCAAGCAGCTCGAGGCCGAGGTCCAGCACGCCTACCACACGCTGGGCGAGGTCACCACCCGGCTGCTGCTGGCCAACGATGCCGCCGAGGCGATCCTGGCCACGGAGGACCGCGAGGAGCTTTCCAGGCGCTTTCTGGCGCTGGTGGCGCGCGCCACCGAGGTGCGCCGCTCGGCGCTCTTCATCCACGACGGCCACTCGCTCACCCTGGGCGCCTCCTCCGGCTTGAGCGCCGAGGAAGAGGAGGCGATGACGGAGAGCGGGGAGATCGCCGCGCACTGCGAGCGGGCTCTCAAGCAGGGGTCGCCGCTGGTGCTCGACCCCGAGCTGGTCCCCGAGCTGCCGGAGCCGCTCGAGGCCGAGGAGGAAGAGGAGGAGGAGGCAGGGCAGGAAGGAGACGAGGAAGCCGGCGAGGAGGAAGAGCAGGGCGCCTCCGGCTCCGCGCCCGAGTTCGGCGTCTACCTGCCCGCGCGGCTCGACCGGGAGCCCGTCGCCGTGCTCGCCCTGGGGGAGCGCGCCCGGGGGCAGCCCTACAGCGCCGACGACCTGGGCTTCCTCGGCCACCTGCTCGGCCAGCTCGCCGTGGCCTTGAACCGCAGCGTGCTGAAGGACAAGAGCCACGAGCGCCTCCAGGAGCTGGACGCGCTGCTGCGCATCAGCCGCGAGCTCACCTCCACCCTGGACCTGGAGGCGGTGCTGCGGGGCGTGGTGAACACCACCGCGGCCGTGGTGGAGAACGACCGCTGCCAGCTGCTCCTGTTCGAGGGGGGCAAGCTCCGCATCCGGGCGGTCTCCGGGCTCACCCGCATCCCGGCCGACCAGCTCGAGACCTCGGGCCTGGCCGAGGTGGTGGACTGGCTGCGCCTCACCAGCGAGCGCGTCCAGGTGGGCGCCGAGGAGATCGCCGAGGGCAAGCCGGTCCCCGGCCGCGAGGTCTTCGAGCGCTACTTCGCCTCGGGCCAGATGCACGCCTTCATGGCCATCCCCCTGAAGGACGATCAGGGCCTGCTGGGGTTCCTGTGCCTGGAGAGCCGGCAGGACTCCTGGGCTCTTGACCCCAGCGAGGGGGACGCCCTGGACATCCTCGGGGCCCAGACCACCATCGCCCTCCGCAACGCCCTGCTCTACGGCCAGATCCCCATGCGCGGGATGGCCGTTCCGGCGCTCAAGGCGCGCGCCCGCTGGGGGCGCCTCTCCCTGGGACGCCGTCGGCTGCTGGCCGCCGCCGCCGGGCTCGCCCTGCTGCTGCTGGCGCTCCCCGTGGTCCCGGACCGGGCGAGCGGCCCCTGCGAGGTGCTCCCGGCGCGCAGCTACACCATCCGGGCGGAGACCGACGGGGTGGTGCGCCAGGTCCAGGCGCGCGGCGGCGAGGCGGTGGCCGCCGGCCAGGTGCTGGCCGTGATGGAGGACCCCGACCTCGCGGCCCGCTTGAGCGAGTTGCGCGGCCGGCTGGGCGCCGCCCGGGTGGAGGCCTCCATGGCCCAGCAGCGCGGGAACCTGCTGGAATACCGCGTCAAGCAGCTCGAGGCCCAGGATCTGGCCGACCGGGTGGCGTTCGAGGAGGGCAGGGCCCGCCGGGCCATCCTGACCGCCCCGGCCGCGGGCCACGTCCTGGACCTCAACCTGGCCGAGCAGCAGGGGCGCTACCTGGAGGCGGGCGACCCCTTCTGCCGGGTGTCGGACCTGGGCCGGATGCGGGCCGAGGTCCGGGTGGACGAGAACCACATCGGCCGGCTCGAGCTGGGCGACCCGGTGCAGCTCAAGGTGGTGGCCTACCCGACCCGCTCTTTCCGGGGCCGGGTGGCCGAGGTGGCCTGGCGGGCGGAGAAGCCCACCGGGGCGCTGCGCACCTTCACGGTCAGGGTGGAGATCCCCAACCCCGACCTGGCCCTGCGGCCCGGGATGACCGGCCAGGCCAAGGTGACGGTCGGGCGGCGCTCGGCCCTGGGCCTGCTGGCCGAGCCCTTCGTGCGCTGGGCGCAGCTCTCCTGGTGGTAGGGCCGGGGAGCCGTCGGGGGAGCCCCGGCTCGACCCGCCCTGCAGTTTCCGGGGTACGCCCCGCGCGCGCGAGTAGTAGACTGCTGGTGAGGCTGATGACAGTGGCCGAGCGGCGCGACGGGCGATCGGGTTCCGCGCGCGCTCGGAGCCGGGCCGCTCGCGCGCCTGCCTGAGTTCTCGCGTTCGCGTCGCGCGGCGAGGCGCCGCCCGCTGCGGAATGAGACGGGTTCGTCTCCGCACTCACTGTGGAAATCCGCCGCAGACGATCCGGGCGCGTCGGCGCGCGCCGCGACCAACGGCGGTTCCGCCAGCCGTTTGTCCGCGTCAGGGCCGATGCGGGCGCATGGCACAGGGCGTGCAGGTTCGGCAGCCGACACGGGCCCACGTGAGGTTCCGCGTCACCGCAACCCTACAACCCCTTCGAAGGAGGGTCCCCACATGGCAGCCAAGAAGATGAAGCCCCGTCGCATCAAGGCCAAGAGCACCGTCTCGCGCAGCAAGGCCACCAAGAAGGTCGCTGCGAAGGCCAGCGTCGAGGGCGCGAAGTCGGTCGAAGGCGCCAAGAGCATGCTGGAGAACTAGGCTTCGCAAGGCTGCAGCGGCGCCGCGGACGCATCGCGTTCGGGGCGCCGTTGGTCTGTACAGGGGATGGGGTGGCGCCGCTCAGCTCATCAGCCGCGCCGCCTGGTGGAGCGCGTCGGCGTAGACGCGGGGCAGCTTGCCGAACTGGCGCTCCAGCGCCTCGCCCCGTGCGCCGGACGCCGCGGCGGCGCGCAGCTCGTCCACCAGCTTGGTGAGCCGGGGCTTCACCCGCGGCGCCAGGTCCTCGTCGTCGGCCACCAGGCGGCTCGCCGCCTGGTCGGCATCGCCCTCGCAGTCCACCAGCGCGCGGAGCATCTCCCCCTGCAGGTAGTAGCCGAGCGCGCTGCGCTCGCACAGCGGCACCGCCTCGCGCTTGCCCGCGCGCCACTGCTCGCGGCGCAGCCGCCGCTCCGCCTCGACCAGGTTGAAGCGCGCGGCGCGCACCTGGTGGAGCACCCAGGAGCCCAGGTCCTGGCGCGTGGCCTTGGGGGCCGCCTCCCAGGGCGGCGGCTCGTCCTTGTGGTGGCGGCGCCAGATGCGCTCCAGATGGCCCATGGTGATGCGTTCGTCCTCGCGCGCGCTCACCGCCAGGGCCGCGGCCAGGTTGGCCAGCTCGCGCACGTTGCCCGGGAAGGGGCAGCGCAGCACGGCGTCCACCACCTCGGTGCGCACCTTGAAGCCGCCCCGCCCCAATTCCTGGGCGCGCTGGTCGAGGAAGTAGAGCAGCAGCTCCGGGATGTCCTCGTTGCGCTCGCGCAGGGGCGGGACGCGGACCGGGAACACGTTGACGCGGTAGAAGAGGTCCTCGCGGAAGCGGTGGTTGGCGACGTCCTGGCGCAGGTCGCGGTTGGTGGCGGCCACCACGCGCACGTTGACGTCAATGTTGCGCTCGTCGCCCACGCGGCGGAAGCGCCCCTCCTGCAGCACGCGCAGCAGGCGGGTCTGGCTCTGCAGGGGCATCTCGCCGATCTCGTCCAGGAAGAGGGTGCCGCGGTGGGCGAGCTCGAAGGCGCCCCGGCGGTCCTTGGTGGCGCCGGTGAAAGCCCCGCGCACGTGACCGAACAGCTCGCTCTCGATCAGCTCCTTGGGGATGGACCCGCAGTCAATCACCTCGAAGGGAGCCGCGGCGCGCGCCGAGAGCTCGTGGATGGCGCGCGCCGCCAGCTCCTTGCCCACGCCCGACTCGCCTTGCAGGAGCACGGTGCATTCGGTGGGAGCGACCGCCAGCAGCTCCTGGCAGCATTCGAGCAGCGCCGCGCTGCTCCCCACCAGCGGACGCAGCGGCGGGTAGCGGCGACGCAGGGCCTCGAGCTTCGCCGTCGCGTGCCGTCCCGGCGCGCGCACCTCGACGGCGCCGATCTCCGCCGCCCCAGCGCCGGCCTCCAGCGCGCGCTCCCCCAGACCCGCGAAGGCGGACACCAGCTCCAGGTCGTCCTCGGTGTAGTCCTCGGAGATGAGCCGCGGGCCCAGCACCAGCAGGCCTTCCAGCCCCTCGCTGCCGCGCAGGGCGGCGGCCACCGAGCCGTCGAAGCAGCCCACCAGGCGCTCGCGGGCCGCACCCAGCACGTGGGCGTCCGGGCCGCTCAAGAGGAAGACGCCCTGTCGGAGCGCCCACTGGCGGGCGCGCTCGGGCAGCTCGAGCAGCTCGCCGGGGCCCGCTTCGGCGGGGCCCGAGGCGTAGGCCGCCTGGTAGCGGCCCTGCGAGTGGGCGAGCAGGAACGCCCCCGAGCGCGCGCCCAGGGCACCCATGGAGGAGTGCACCAAGCGGGTGCCCACGTCGCGGGCGTCGCGGGCGCCGATCAGCTGGCGGGCGACCTCGAAGAGGGCGGAGAGCTCGTGGAGGCGGCGGGCGGCGTCGGCGGGCGCCAGCTCCTCGCCCGCCCAGACGGCCGAGCGCGGGCGCCTGGAGGTGGGAGGGGGCATGGTGGCCATGAGGTTGGGGCCTTCGGGCTTGGGCCTTCGGGATCCTCGCCCGGGCGGGAGCGGCCGGCGCCTCGGTGCGGCCCGCCCGGGCGGCGGGTGAGGGCCTAAGTCAGCCTAGCACCGGAGGATGGGGGGGTCAATGAAGGGGGGGCGGGTGTACCAAAGCTCGCGGGCAGACAAGGGCAGCCTGACCCCCGTGTCAGAGGTCCATGTCAACGTCATAAGGCGCATCGTCCAAGAAACGGCTCACGTAGTCGAGATACCCCTGGTGCCCCGCGTGCGCGTGCCACAGGCGGACCGACTTCCTGATCCGCTTGAGGCACAAGATCACCTCGGCAACAGACAGCTCACCGGGTTGCGGGCCGGCGTCACCGGGATCGCCGTCGTTCAGCCGAGTCCGCCCGAGCCGCCACTCGCAGATGCGCCGGCACTGCTCGTATGCCGCTCGCGCCCGGCCCGGAGGTCCCACGGCGACAGCCTCACGATTCGCGCCCTCGCTCGTGTAGGTGCGCAACAGGGCGTCTATGGCGGCGAGCACGTCGCGATCCGCCAGCCTGCGGTCACCCTCGTACACCGTGACGATGGCGTATTCGATGTTCTGGAGAACGTCGCTGTACTGGTCTTCGACCCGGGTATCCATTCCGCCCTCACCGTCCTTTCTTGGACGCACTCAGCTCATGGCCAGTGACCCGCGCCTATGTCACCGCCCCGCCCCCTACGCCCCCAGCGCCGCTCCCAGCTTGGGCAGGCTCACGTCGTAGCGGTAGGGGATGTTGCGGTGCCCGTCGTCGAACTCCTGGTACTCGTGCGGGACCCCCAGCTCCCGCAGCCGTGCCGTGAACAGGCGCGCCCCCAGGTGCAGGTGGTACTCGTCGCGGGTGCCGCAGTCAAGGAACAGCAGCCGCAGGGAGCGGAGCCCCTCCGCGCAAGCCTCCAGCATGTACAAGGGGTCGTGCTCCAGCCAGCGCGCCCACACCTCGGGCCGGAAGGCGCCGGTCTCCAGGTCGCAGGGCAGGTCCACGCCGGGGGGCGACATCGCCGGGTTCGGCGAGTAGCACGCCGCCATGGCCAGGATGTTGAGCGCCTGGAGGTCCGCCGCCTCCTTGCGCGGCTTGGCCTCGAACTGCTCCAGCCAGCGCTCGAGCCCGCCCGCGCGCTGCACGGTGCTGACGAAGTGGGGGATGTCGCCCCGATAGCAGTAGTCGAAGCACATGTCCCCGCTGTGGCAGGCCACGGCGGCGAAGAGCTCGGGATGCCGCATAGCCTGCACCAGCGCCCCGTAGCCGCCCGAGGACTTGCCCATGACGCCGCGGTGCTCGCGCGCGGCCAGCGTGCGGAAGCGCGCGTCCACGTGCGGGATGAGCTCGTGGATCAGGTGGCGTTCGTAGCTGCCGGTGGCGCTGGAGTCGAGGTACTGGCTGCCGCCCAGCCGGGTGAAGCAGTCGGGCATGACCAGGATCATCTCGCCGCAGCGGCCCCCGGCGATGAGGCGGTCCATGCGCTCGGGCAGCGAGGGCTGCCAGGGGTCGTCGTTGAGCATCATGCGGCCGCGCCCGGTGAAGCCGGTGAGCACCAACACCACCGGGTAGCGGCGCTCGGGTGACGACTGGTACGAGGGCGGCAGGTAGACCGGGACCTGCCGCACCCAGGGGTCGCCGAGCGGGTTGCCGCGCAGCGCGGCGCTCTCGATGATCTCGATCACCACGGCGCCGGGAGGCATGGGCGGCAGATTAGACCATCGCCCGCGCCCCTCAAGCAGCGATTGGCGACGAGCCGCGCTCCCGGGCTACGGCCGACCCCGAGTATTCGGTATCATCCCGGCCGTTCGGCGGCGACGCTGGAGCCGCGAGCGTCGCGCCGCCGGCTCGGTTCCGCAGGAGGACCGCACGTGATCGGCCGGACGATCTCGCACTACGCCCTCGAGGACCGCCTCGGCGAGGGCGGGATGGGCACGGTCTACCTCGCCCGCGACACGCTGCTGGGTCGCAAGGTCGCCATCAAGGTGCTCGCGCCCGCCGCGGCCGGCGACCCCGAGCTGGCGGGCAGGCTCCTGCGCGAAGCCAAGGCCGCCTCGCGCCTGAACCACCCGAACATCGTCACGGTCTACGAGGTCGGCCGCGCCGGCGACCTCGACTTCATCGCCATGGAGCACGTGGACGGCCGCCCGCTCTCGGGCCTGATCCCGCCCGGCGGCCTGCCGATCGCGCAGGTCCTCGACTACGGCGGGCAGGTCGCGAGCGCGGTGGCCGCGGCCCACGCCGCCGGCATCGTCCATCGCGACCTCAAGCCGGCCAACGTGATCGTGACGCAAAGCGGGCGGGTGAAGGTGCTCGACTTCGGCCTGGCGCGGATCGTCCGGCCGCCCGGGCCCGGGGAGTCCGCGCCGCCCACCCTCCAGACCATGGCGGCCACCGCTCCGGGTGCGATGCTGGGAACGGTGGGCTACATGTCCCCAGAGCAGATCCAGGGGAAGCCGGCCGACGCCCGGTCGGACGTCTTCTCCCTGGGTGTCATGCTCTTCGAGATGCTCGCGGGGCGCCGGCCGTTCGAGGGCGATTCCACCTGGGCGGTGATGGCCGCCACCGTCAATGCCGGCGCCCCGCCGGTCGCCTCGCTCCGGCCCGAAACACCGCCCGCGCTCGCGGCCATCGTCGGGCGCTGCCTCGCGGCCCAGCCCGGCGATCGCTACGGGTCGGCCGCGGACCTGGC
>JBBIHL010000082.1:0-10016 GCA_037447075.1 Candidatus Eiseniibacteriota bacterium
GGGAGTAGCCGCGCACGGGCGTGACTCCGCGGGGGCGGGTCGGCGGCGGGGGCGTACCCTTTCTATCATGACCCCCTGCGGCGCCCTGGGAGGCGTGCAGGAGGTGCCGAACGGGCCGGGACGAGTTTCTTTTCGCTGCGCGGCGAAGAAGGCCGCCGCCGTGCCTCCCGGGCGCGTCAGCGCGCGGTGGTGGGACCCGCGGCGACGCCGGCGCACCCCGCCTGCGTCAGGCCGTCAAGCAAAGTCTCTGTCAACTCCTGATCACGCGACACGCCCCGGGGCGTGTTGTGTGGCCGCCGACGCCCACCTCGTGACTCGCGGGCCGGTGGTTCGGGTCTCGGAACTCCCGGACCGGGATGAAGCAGCGAAGGTGATCGACGGCACGAGGCCCCCCAATCGCAAGCGCGCCGCAGGGCAGCCCATCTCCGGTGGCGAGGCCACCCAGCGCTGGGCCAACAGCTGGCAGATAACGGGCGGGCCATTGGAGCGGCCAAGGCCGATGCCTTATCCCACCCTGGGCAGCACCAGGACTCCCCGGCCCGTCCTGGCCCCGACAGTCAGGGTGCTTCCGAGCGCCCACTTCGGGGGTTCAGATCCATCGCTTTTCAATGGTACGCGCCTCGGGATCAACGACGGCCACGCAGAATGGGACGACGGGGAGAAGGTCGCGGGCGAACGGGCGGGCGGCGTCGGGTTGCAGCGAGCCGAAGATCTGGTCCCCTCGAAGGTCACAGAGCAGGAGCCCTGAGATCGAGCGTCGGGCGGATTCTATCTCAGAGTCCTCCGGCCGCTGGCGCAGAAGCGCAGCATGGCGAAGCGCGGTCTCGCCGACGATCGGACCTGCTTCTCCCGTCTCCTCGTTGACCTGGACTCTCCAGGTCGGTTCCGACGTCAGCGCGTACTCCGCGCCCAGACGGCTCATGGCCGTGGCCGCGGCTATCGGATGGAACGTGCCAATCGCCAGCAGGCACGGGGAATAAGGGGTCGCGCACTGTGGGGCCTTGCTCACACACTCTGCGCGTATCTGTGGAGTGAGGTAGCGAAACGATCCGGCCAGCGAACCGGGGGCGACTCCCGTCACCTCGGATGCCCGATCCGACGTGATGCACGTTACCTCGACGAAGAAGCCGCCGCCCGGTTGCACGCAACGGAAATCCGGCCCACCCATGACCGGCTCTTCCCCAGGCACGATCGAGTCGACTCTGGTGGCCAGCATGCGACGCACCATCGCCTCGCAAAGAGCCGCTTCAACGTTCCCCCTCAACAGGCGTTCCCATCGAGCTCGCGCGGACGATTCGAACCGCGAGAGCCATTCCCGGTGTTCGTCGGCGAGATCGGGAAACTCCCACTGCAGGTACATCAGTTCGGCTTCCTCCCAGACGGCAAGATCCGGCGGGCAACGCCCACCGCACCCCTGGCCCCTACCTCACCCGCTTCAGCTCCTCCATCCCGTACTCCACCCCGTTCTTCACCACGCGCTCGATGGAGGTCGTGTGGTGGATGTCCTCCAGCGGGTTTCGCTCCAGCACCACGAAGTCGGCGAGCTTGCCGGCCTCCAGCGAGCCCAGGTCGCGGTCCATCCCCAGCGCCTGCGCCGGGTAGAGCGCGCCCACGCGCAGCGCCTCGAGCGGCGTCATCCCGCCCTGCACGAAGGCCCACAGCTCCCAGTGCGGGCCCAGGCCCTGCATCTGCCCGTGCCCGCCCAGGCACACGCGACCGCCCGCCTCCATCACCCTCTTGGCCGACGCCGCCACGTCAATGTGGTGCCAGTCCTCGTCGCCGGCCATGATGCTGCGAATGCGCGACGGAGGGTCCACCACGCCCTGGGGCACCACGCGCAGCAGGCGCTCGTCCTTCCACACGTCGTAGTGCTGGTAGAACCAGCGGTCCCCCGAGATGCCGCCGTAGGCCACGAGCAGCGTGGGGGTGTAGGCGGTCTGCGAGCGGCCGAGGAGCGTGACCACGTCCTTGCGCAGCGGGGTGACGGGCAGCGCGTGCTCGACCGTGGTGTGGCCGTCCAGCACCATGGTCATGTCCATCTCCAGGTCGCCGCCCCCCTCGGGCACGACCATCAGGCTCTCCTCGCGCGCCGCCTGGAGCAGCCACTGGCGCTGATTGCGCGCCGGCTGCATGTAGGACTTCACCGAGAAGGCACCGAAGCGCTTCATGCGCCGCAGGTGGCGGCGGGCGTCGTCCAGGCTCTTCGTGAGCGCGCGGTCCGGGGCGTCGGCGCCGTAGAGGACCGAGCCGGTGGAGAAGATGCGCGGGCCCACCACGAGCCCCGCCTGCACCATCTCGGACTGGCCGAACACCTCGTGGGTGGTGGCCGAAGGGTCGTGCGTGCTGGTGACGCCGTAGGCCAGGTTGGCGAGGTACTTCCAGGGCCGCTGGGGGAACACGTCCAGCGCGGAGTAGTGAAGGTGCGCGTGCTCGTCGAACAGCCCCGGCATCAGGGTGCGGCCGTTCAGGTAGACCACCTTCACCCCGCGGGGGACGGTCACCTCCCGGGCGTCGCCCACCGCCTTGATGCGGTCGCCCTCCACCCACACGGTGCCGCGCTCGATCACCTGGTCCCCCTTCAGGGTGATGATCCGTGCCCCCGTGTAAGCCACGCTGGTTCCGGGTCTTGCCCTGGGCACCTCGAGCACGATCTCAAGGCTGTCGGAGGGTGGGAGCTTGGGTCTCTCCGCCTTCTTCTCCTGGTTCCCCTCGGCCGCTTTCTCCTCGTCTTCGGCCTTGGGGGTCGGCACGGCGCGGTCCAGCGGGATGCGATGGTAGGTGGGGCCGGAGATCCAGGTCACGACGCGGCCGCGGTCCGCCCAGCTCACCCATTCCCCCACGTCGTCGGTGAGCTGCGCCAGAGGCAGGGGGGAGCCCTCCAGCGAGAGCTCCACCGTCTGGGTCCCGGGCCGCGGCAGGGCGGTCACGTAGGCGTTGTGCAGCTCGTTGAACGCCACCCAGCGCCCGTCCGGTGACGGCGTCGCCTCGCCGGCCTTCTGCCAGCGCATCGCCGTGCGCTTGTCGGTGCCATCCAGCTTCACCGAGACCAGCGCGGTGCGCGGCGGCGTGAAGGGCTTCTCGGCGGGGTCGTCCTCCACGTAGAGCACGCGCTCCCCGTCGGGGGAGAACGTGGGCCGGGTGACCCGGCGGCTCGCCCCGCGGTTCTTGGTCCCGATCACGTAGTGGGTGGGTCCGCCGCTCGCGCTCATCCAGTGCAGCTCCAGCCACAGCTCGTCGGAGAGGTCGTTGTCGCGGAAGGCCGCGCCGCTGCCCCGGACGAACACCAGCTTGCTCCCGTCGGGGGAGAACGATGGGTTCACGTATTGCCCCGGGAGCTCCGTGAGCCGCTTGGGCGCGCCGCCGCCCTTGGGCCCGATGGGCATCTTCCAGACGTGCCCGCCCTCCCGGTCGTTCCAGGTCACGAAGGCGAGCTCCCGCCCGTCGGGGGAGAACGCGGGGGCGTACTCGAAGTCCTCGAGCCGGGTGAGGCGGCGCGGCGTCCCCTGGGGCAGGGCCATCACGTAGAGGTGGCCGAGCGCGGAGAACACCAGCTGCCTGCCGTCGGGGGACTCCACCGGCCAGCGGATCACGCGGGCGCGCACGCGGTCGGGCGCGGGGTCGGGGTGGAAGCGGAGCGCGTCGGTGACGCGCTGCTCGACGTGCGCCGTGAAGGGGATGGGCGTGCGCGCGCCCGTGGCGGCGTCGAAGCGCCAGAGCTTCCCCTCCGCGGTGGCCACCAGGGCGCGCCCGTCCGGCGTCCAGGCGTAGCCGGGGAAGACGCCGTGGAAGCAGAAGCCCTCCTGGTTGTCGCGCTCCACGCTCGCCACCAGCACCCGTGTGCGGCCCGTCTGGAGGTCCATCAGCTCCAGGCGGGTCCTGGCGCTCACCCGTCGCACGAAGGCCAGGGTCTTGCCGTCCGGCGAGACGGCGGGCGTCGCGGCTCCGCCGAACTCGCCCGTCAGGGGGACGGTCTGGCCGGTCTTGCGATCCATGCGCTTGATCTGCCAGATGCCCTCGTAGACGTTGCGGTCGTAGCGGTAGCGGCTGTCGCGCGCCGAGAGGTAGAGGAAGCGGCCGTCCGGCGAGAACTCGGGATCGGCCGCGTCGGGCTGCTCGTCCTTCTTGGTCAGCGCGATGCCCTCGCCGCCCTTCAGGTGCCACATCCACAGCTCTACCGTGGCGAGCGAGGAGGTGTCCGTGACCCGCTTGCGGCCCACCAGGTAGTCGCCGTCGGGCGACCAGGCGGGCGAGTTCACGGTGCGTTCCTTCTCGCTGCTCACCTGGCGCGCGTTCTTCCCCTCCCGGTCGCAGACCCACAGGTTCTCCAGGCCGCCGCGGTCGCTGGCGAAGGCGATCCACCGGCCGTCGGGGCTGAAGCGGGGCTGCACGTCGTAGGCCGGCCCGCTGGTGATGCGCCGGGCCTCGCCGCCGGCGATGGGCAGCAGGTAGAGGTCGCCGAGCAGCGAGAACACGATCTGCCTGCCGTCGGGATGCACGTCGAGCGCGAGCCAGGTGCCCTCGTCGGTGTCGAAGGCGAGGGTGCGCGAGGGCCCGTGCTCGTCCGTGACCTTCCAGGGTTTCTCCGACTTGGCGCTGTCGGCCGGGGCGGGCGCGACGTCGCCGGTGGCGGCGGCCTGGCCCGTGCAGAAGGCCAGCGCGAGCAGGGCGGCCGCCGGCGGCGGCAGACGGTGGAGCGAGCGGCGGAGCATTCGGTGCCTCCAGGAAGAAAGGTTGCGGTTCGAGGGGTGGAACGGCGGAGCCGCGGTCAGGCCACCTCCGGCGCCACCGGCACGGCCTCGCCGCGCGACACCACCACGGCGGCGGCCAGGTCGCCGGTCACGTTGAGCGTGGTGCGGCACATGTCCAGGAAGCGGTCCACGCCCAGGATCATGCCGATGCCCTCGGCCGGGACGCCCACCATCCCCAGGATCATGATGACCACCGGGATCGAGCCCGCCGGCACCCCGGCCGTGCCGATCCCGCCGAGCACGCAGATCAGGAGCACCAGCGCCTGCTGGCCCAGCTCCAGGCCCACGCCGTAGAACTGCGCCAGGAAGAGCACGGTGACGCCCTCGAACAGCGCGGTGCCGTTCTGGTTGGCGGTGGAGCCGATCGTGAGCACGAAGCGGCTCACGTGCGGCGGCAGCTTGAGGTTCTCCTCGGCCACCTTGAGCGTGGTCGGGAGGGTGGCGTTGCTCGAGGCGGTGGAGAAGGCGGTGACCATGGCGTCGCGCACTCCGGAGAAGAACCGCGCCGGGCTCATGCCCCCGAGCAGCTTCACGCTCAGCGAATACACCCCGAACTGGTGCAGCCCCAGCCCCAGCAGCACCACGAGCACGTACTGGCCGAGCTGGCGGAGCACGTCGTAGCCCAGTCGGGCGGTGAGGGTGAAGAGCAGCGCGGCCACCCCCAGGGGGGCCACCCGGATCACCAGGTCAATGAGCTTCAGCACGGCGTCGTACACCCCTTCGAGCACCTCGCGCAGCTTCTCGGTGGCTGGGGTGCGCCGGGCCGCCAGGCCGATGCCGAAGAGCAGCGAGAAGAACATCACCGCCAGCATGTCGCCGTTGGCCATGGCGCGCACCGGGTTGTCGGGCACGATGCCCACGATCAGCTCCAGCCCGCCCTTGGGCAGCTCGCCCGCCCTGGGCAGGAGGGCGCCGCCCCGGGCGGCCTGGGCGCGCAGCGTCTCCTGCAGCGCCGGCGAGAGCCCGGCGCCCGGGCGCAGCAGGTTGACGAGCGTCAGGCCGATGAGCACGGCGATGAGCGAGACGCAGACGGTGTAAGCCAGGGTCTTGAGCCCGATGCGTCCCAGGCTGCGCAGGTCGCCCACGCCCACCACCCCCAGCGCCAGCGCGGAGAAGATGAGCGGGACCACCAGCATGAAGAGCAGCCGCAGGAAGACCTTGCCGATCGGGTCCGAGACGTTGGCGATCGCCCACTGCAAGGCGGGCTGGTCGTGCCACAGCAGGTGGCTCGCCACCCCCAGCGCGGTTCCGACCAGCAGGCCGGCCAGCATCCGGGAGGAGAGCGACGGGCGCATGGGGCGGGAGTATGCAAACGGGGCGCCGGGCCCGCCAGCGGAAAAGGCACGAGCGGCCGCGGATGCGCCCTCGAAGGCGGCGGTCCCCGCCCGGCTACCGCAGGAAGGCGAGCACCTCGGGGAGGACGCGGTCGGCCGCCTCCCAGAGGACCAGGTGGCCGGCGCCCTCCACGCCCAGCAGGCGGGCCTGGGGAAGCTCGCGCTGGAGCCGCAGGGCGACCTCGTAGGGGACCATGCGCTCCGCCTTCCCCCACACGATCAGGGTAGGCATGCGCACGCCGGCCAGCCGTCCGTCCATGGCATCGCGAAAGGAGAGCAGGGAGGCCGCCCACGGCCGCAGCACCGGCGCGCGGCGGTTGAGGTCGGAGTAGAGATCGCGCGCGAGGAAGTCCGGGAGCCTGCGGCCTCCCTCGCTCGCGACCAGGCGACTGAAGGTGGCGAAGGAGGGGGGTACCAGCGAATCGGCGGTCAGGTCGGTCTCGAACTTGAGCCCTCCGCTCCCCACCAGGACCAGGCGGCGGACGCGGCCGGGGTGGTCGGCGGCGAACCGCAGCGCGACCCAGCCTCCCATCGAGAAGCCCAGGACGTCGGCCTGCGTGAGCTTCAGGGGGTCCAGGAGGCCCTCGACGATTCCGGCCTGCATCGGGATGGAATAGTCCACCTCCGGGGCGTCGGACTCGCCGTAGCCGAGGAAGTCCAGCGCGACCACCCGGTGCTCCCGGGCGAGCGGCGGCAGCAGCGGTCCCCACTCCAGGGCGCGGCTGGGGTGGCCATGGAGCAGCACCAGGGGCGGCCCGTGCCCCCCGATCAAGTAGTGGATCCGGTAGGCGCCCACGCGGACGTAGTGGTTGCGGAACCCGGCGAGCGAGAGCAGGCCGCGCTGCAGGATCCGGGTGACCGCCAGGGGCCGGAGGTAGAAGGCGACGGCGACGAGCGCGACGGCCGCAAGGAGGATAAGGAGGAGTCGTTTGAGCATGCGCACCCGCCCCGGGTGGCCGCCCGGGCGGCGGCGACCGCGACTGTCCCCGATACGGCTCCATCCGAGCGCGGGTTTCCTGCCGCGGCGAGGGCGGGCCAGGCGGGGTTCGGGCCGGCGTCGCCCCTCCGTTGCGGGGGCCGCCGGGGGCGCGCTCAGCCCCCCGGGCGCTCCCGTGG
This sequence comes from Candidatus Eiseniibacteriota bacterium, assembly GCA_037447075.1. Classification (GTDB taxonomy): domain Bacteria; phylum Eisenbacteria; class RBG-16-71-46; order RBG-16-71-46; family RBG-16-71-46; genus JBBIHL01. Next base: position 7,199 of record JBBIHL010000082.1, read on the forward strand.
AATCCGCCAGTAGGCGGAGCCGTCCCTCCTCCGGTCCACGAAGCCGTGATCGAAGAGCGCTCGCCGCAGCATGGCGGCGTCGTTGAAGGTGTGGTGGTCGTGGAGGAGGTCGTTCACCTCGCGCTCCGAGTAGCGCCGGCCGGGCTCGAGGCGGGATGCCAGGTGGGCGAGCGCCAGGAGCTGCACCTTGCGCTTGGCCGGCCACTGCTTGAAGCGGCCCCGTTCGTCCATGAAGCGCCGCACCTCGGCAGGCAGATCCTGCCCGGAACCGGCGGCAGGCTCGTGGGCCGGTGGGCCCTGGGCCGGCGTCATCGTCCGCGTTCCCGCCGTCGGGCCGCCAGCAGCAGGGCGCTCACGCTCTTGGCGTCCGTGATCTCGCCGCGCTCCACCGCGGCGAGCGCCTCCGTGAACGGCATGCGCACCACGGTGAGCACCTCGTCGTCCTCGTGCCGGGCGCGGCCGGGCATCAGGTCGTAGGCCGCGAACAGGTGGATGACCTCGTCGGTGAAGCCCGGGGTGGTGTGGATGGCGCCCAGCCGCTCCAGGCGTCCCGGCCGGAAGCCGGTCTCCTCCTCGGTCTCACGCAGCGCGCAGGCTTCGGGAGACTCTCCGCGGTCCAGCTTGCCGGCGGGGACCTCGAGCAGGTAGCCCCCCGCGGCGTGCCGGTACTGCCGCAGCAGGATCACCTCGTCGGGCGCGACGAACGCCACGGCGGCGGCCGCCCCGGGGTGGCGGATCACCTCGAGCGTGGCCAGCCTGCCGTTGGGCAGGGTGAGCCGGTGCACGAACAGGTGCAGCACCTTGCCCTTGTAAACCTCGCGCGCCTCGTCTTCCATGAGGGGCAGCATACGGGGGCATGGCCGCCCCCACAAGGTTCGCCGGCTCCCGCGCCGCGGCCACCGGGGTCGCCGCCCGCCCGGTCGTCGTCTTCTCCAACTCGTCAGGAGGTCCCTCATGCAGCGCAGCCTCTGCTGGCCCTTGGTGATCGCCGCCGCGCTCGGCGCCTCCACCGCTCCCGCCGCGCCGGGCGAGCCCGACTGGAACGCCGCCACCGCGGAGCTCCGGCAGCTCCTGGCCGACCTCGTGGCCCTGGACTCCAGCAGCCCGCCCGGGAACGAGCTGGCCGTGGCCGAGCGCCTGCGGGCCCTGCTGGCGAAGGAAGGCATCCCGGCCGACACGATCCAGACGGCTCCCGGTCGCGGGAACCTGGTGGCGCGACTCGAGGGCCGGGGGACGAAGCGACCCCTGCTGCTGCTCGGCCACATTGACGTCGTGGGCGTGGACCGCGGCACGTGGCGGAGCGACCCGTTCCGGCTCACCGAGCGGGACGGCTACCTCTACGGGCGCGGGGTGATCGACGACAAGGGCATGGTGGCCGCCGAGGCCATGACCCTGGTCCTCCTCAAGCGGCTCCGGGTCCCGCTCGAGCGCGACGTCATCCTCCTGGCGGAGTGCGACGAGGAGTCGGGCGGCGAGATGGGGGTGGCGTGGATGCTCGCCCACCGGCGCCCCCTGATCGAGGCCGAATACGCCATCAACGAAGGCGGGCGGACTGCGCTGCGGGAGGGCCGGACGGCGTGGGTGGGCGTGCAGAACTCGGAGAAGCGCTCGGTGAACTTCCGCCTGGTGGCGCGGGGCACCTCGGGGCACGGCTCGATGCCGCGCCGCGACAACTGCATCGCCGCGCTGGGCCGGGCGGTGGCCCGGTTCGCGGAGCCGGTCTTCCCGGTGGAGCTGACCCCGGCCACCCGCGAGTTCTTCCCGGCGCTGGCGGCCTCGGAGGCCGACCCGGCCGTGGCCCACGCGATGCGCCACCTGGATCACCCCGACAGCGCCGAGGTCTTCGGCGGGATCGTGGGCCGCGACCTCATGTACGGCTCCATGCTGCGCACCAGCGTGTCGCCGACCCTCATCAACGGCGGCTTCCGCTCCAACGTCATCCCCTCGCAGGCCGAGGCCACGCTCAACGTGCGCATGATCCCGGGGAGCGACCCCGAGGAGGTGGCTGCCGCCTTGCGCCGGGTGGTGGACGATCCACGGGTGGAGGTCGTCTACACGCCGCCCACGCGGCCCGAACCACCCTCGGTGCCCTTCTCGGGACCGGTGGTGGAGGCCGTGAAGCGCGTCTGCGCCAGGCTGGCGCCGGGCGCCCCGGTGGTGCCCCTGCTCTCCACCGGCGCCACCGACTCGGCGCAGCTGCGGGCCGCGGGCATCCAGGCCTACGGGCTGCTGCCCTTCCCCCTCACCACCGAGGACGCGGGCGGGATGCACGGGGACAACGAGCGCATGCCGGTGGCGAGCCTGGGATTCGGGCTGCAGCTGCTGTATCGGGTGACGCTGGAGGTGGCGGCGGGACGGTAGCGGGACGGCCGGACCCGGGAGGTGACGGCCCTCGCGGCCCGCTGGCATCCGGCGGGCGCCGGCGGTAGGCTCCTGGCCGCCGCGTCTGCTCGCGTTGCCCATGCGCGCCTCGACCCGCTTCGCTCGCGCCCGCCTCGCCGCGAGCTGGTCACCCGGCGTGACATTCGGAAATACGCCATCGCCTCGGGACATCGCCTGCGCAAATATCTCGACGGCGACGAGGCCCCGCCGCTGTTTCACGTCGCACTGTTCTGGGACGTCGTCGAGAAAGGCGACCTCCTGCCCGACGGCGTATCGATGGATCCGCTGCTGCCCGAGCTACCGCTCAAGCGCGCGATGGCCGGCGGGATCAAGGTCCGCTACCACCGCCCCATCCGGTCGGGCGACGTGCTGGTCGCGCGAAGGACGCTGACGGACCTGTACGAGAAGGCCGGACGCTCCGGTGACCTGCTCTTTT
>JBBIHL010000083.1:0-9999 GCA_037447075.1 Candidatus Eiseniibacteriota bacterium
CCCGTTCCATGCGTCGGGGTCCCGCCGAGAAGGCGGGATGGACACCTTGACAGGCCCTCCCCCCATGGCGAGTGAAAGTTCCGTTCTGGGAAGAACACGGCCACGATGGCCGCCCCAGCCTGCCGTCTGGACCCCCGCAGACCATCGGCCATAGCGCGCTGTTCCAGCCAAAGCGGCGCATTGATGCTGCGCGGCCCTAGGTCGCAAGCGATGTCGTGCGCCGCGCAGAGTCCGCACCCCGTGTGCGAGGAGGCCCGCCATGCGCGCACGAACCCGTCACCTCCAGATTGCCCTCGTGGTTGTCTGTCTCACCCTCGCCGCCTCACCCGCCAGCGGGGGCGGCGTGGGCATCTCCACGCCCCCCGAGGATCCCCAGGCAGGTTTTGGCTGCTGCATCGAGAAGCTGTTCCACGTCTATAGGCCGAGGCCGACGCAGATTGGGTTCGCGAAGCGTGACCTCGAGTTCATGTGGAGCGACAGCTTCCGTGTCGCGGTGGGCGGCACGGACGGCCTGCCCTACAACATTCGACGTACGCTGGACGCGCTCGGGGAGAACATCGCGGAAGTACCCTCCAACCCGTTGGGGATCCCGGCGGCCGACGTGCGGCTGGTCTACGACTACTTCCGGCTCCAGCCGCCGGGATACAACCCCAACCCCTTCGACCCGACCGGCTTCATCATCGGCCCCAACGGGCCGTGCAGTTCCGGCACCATCCCGTCGTGGGAGCTTCCCACCGCCGACCGATCCCATGTGGACACCTACCTCTTCGTCAATAACGAGATGCGCCAGGGCGGCGGGTCGTACAGTTCCGTGTTCTGGACCTGGAAGGAGGACTCCACCACCGGGCACCTCGCCAACGTGGTCAGCAACCCCACCACACAGCAGAGGGACACGCTGAACTGCGCCCATACGAACTCGCTCATGTATCAAGGGCCGCCGCCCGCCTCGGCGGTGGACACGACCGGCGCCGGCTGGGCGGCGGCGGACTCCACCGCCAACTGGGGCTTCTGCCACGAATTCCAGCACTCGTTCCCGCCGCAGATGTCGGACGACAACATGAAGCTCGGGATCACCGAGCTCTTCTCCACCGGGGCCGAGGCGCTGGCCGGCGAGCGCCCCGACCCACCCATCTTCGAGGTTCCATACACGTGGCCGCTGATCGGCGACTTCATCGCCGAGGGGGGCGGCTGCGCGGGCACCTTCCGCTACAGCGCCAACTACCAGGCCTGGCGCCTGTTCAGCGCCTACCTGGTCTACAACTTCCGCGGGCAGGACACCACCCAGACGCTGGCGGCCATCGAGGACGACCTGATGCACCGCTGGGCGCGGAACGACCGTCGCCTGTCCGGGCTGCGCCCGTTGCTGCGCGACGACAGCTGCTACACCTGCTCGCAGAAGACCTACTTCCATCCCGGGGGTGCGGCGCTCGACGACATCAGCCGTCTGGCGCTGTTGCTGCACAATTGGCGTACGGCGACATATGTAAACAACTCGAGCCTGGCCGAGGGCCAGTACGGCTACCCGCCGCAATTCGGGTTCCAGCCGGCCCGCGATGTGGGCGCCTGGCAGAGCTTCGACGCGTGCGGGCTCCAGGACGATGTCGTGGCCATCCCACCCGAAGTGACGATGACGCCCACCCATATCACTCAGGAGGTGACCAAGGTGGTGACCCGCTACACGAGCAACGGCCAGTACTCCTACCCCATGCGGCTGTGGCCGGAGGGCTCGGAGTATTGGGTGGTGCGCAGCGACCCCGCGCTAGCCACTACCGCGCAGGACCTTCTCGTGAGCGTTGCAGCCGAGAGCGTGATCAGAGAGATCCAGGCCTCCGGGCAGCGAGACGGCCGGCTGGTTGCCTCGGTGGTCCCCTACGCGGAGCAGGGGGGGAACCTCTGGGAGCACCCGGAGTGGGCGCGGGCGCCGCTCCAGCCCAAGTGGGTGGACGTGGATAGCGCCGCGGGTTCGCTGCAGCTGGTGGTGCCGCACTTCGGCGACAGCATCAAGGCCGCGGTGGTCGTGATCTCGCTGGCCGATGGGCCCGGCCAGTACTGGTCCGGACTCACCCGGATCCCAAACTTCGGGCCCACCCTGCCGTACCGGGTGACGTTCGCGCTGCGCAAGGCGCCGGCCGACACGCTGACGCCGAAGGCTCTCACCCAGACCCCCAACGCGGCCGACGACTCCCCCACGTGGTCGCCTGCAGGGGACGAGGTGGCCTTCAGCGCCCGGCTGCCCGGCTACGTCTACTACCGCATCTGGCGCCAGAAGCTCGACGGCACCCCGCCCACGGCGATGGTGAGCTTGCCGCAGTCGCGCAACATGTACCGGCCCGACTGGTCGCCGCGGGGGGACTTCGTGGCCTTCGAGCAGGATTCCGGCGCCAGCCACTCCGACCTCTGGCTGGTGGCGCCCTCGACCGGGGTGGCCAACCGAGCCACCTGCCGGCCCGGCTGGGCGACTTGGCCGGCCTTCCAGCCCAACGGGGAGCGGCTGGCCTACGTCCACCAAGTGGGGCAGACCTGGGAGCTGCGCCGGATGGACCTTTACGGCAGCAGTGGGGACATCGTGCTGGTGGGACCGGTGGGGGCCGAGATCCGCTCCCCCCGCTGGACGGTGGATGGTAAGAGCATCTACTTCACCAAGAACGACACGCTCTACGCGGTGGGCTCGAACGGCGGGGCGGTCTACAACAAGGCCGCGCTCCTGGGCGGTGCCCTGGCCAGCACGGTGGACCTGCACCGCGGCAGCGGCCGGTTGCTCCTGGAGCAGCCGGGAGTGTACAAGTGGAAGAACGGCTTCCAGACCCTCGACATGCCCTACCGCCGCCTGGCGCTGCGCGACACGCTGGCCAACAACACCCAGGCCCGCTTCTACCAGACCGGGGTCTCGTTCTACAACCCGCGCTGGTCCTACAACGGCACCCGGGTGGCCTACAGCGCCGACCCCAACCAGAGCGGCGACCGCGAGGTGTTCGTGGGCCAGGTCAGCTACAACCATCCGCCGGTATTCGTCGGGCTTGAGAACGACCAGTTCCCAGAGGCCTGCTCGGGGCCCTTCTTCCTGGACCTCAACGCTCCCGACCCCGACGGCGAGACCGTGACCTACGCCGCCACCTACCTCCCGCCCGGGAGCAGCTTGAGCGGCAACCGCTTCACCTGGCTCCACCCGCAGGTCGGGGAATACCGGGTGGTGTTCCGCGCCCTGGACGGCTCGGGCGGGCTGGACTACCGGGTGGTGTACTTCAACGTGGTTGACACGGGCAACTGCCTGGAGGGCGGGTTTGCGGGCGGGGGCGAAGGGGGCGGGGGCTCGGCGCTGGCGCCCGAGGCGGAGGGGACCGCAGCGGCGGCCACAGGCGGGGAGAACTCGCTGTTCGAGGGCGCGCCGGCCGGCGAGCCCACCTGGGACGCGCTCCGGGTACCGTCACCTACGCTGGCCGGCGCCTACCGCGCCTGGGTGCGGACCGGCTCCGCTCGCGCCGCCTCGCTCGACGCCCTGCGCCTGCTGGTGGTGGACCACGATCCCGCCCTGGTGCCCTGCCTGCTGGGGCGTGGCGTGGTGTTGGGCCGGCGCGTCGCCGCCACCGGCGCCCGGCTGGAGGATGGCACCGACGTGACCGCGTCGCTCTCGGGCACCGCCACGAAGCCGTTGCGCATCGGCGCAAGTAGCACGCTCACCCTCACTCTGCCGAACAGCGCGGGTCCGCTGCTGGTGGAGGCCCGCCGCCTGGGGGTCACGGATCGGCCCGAGGACTCGGGGATCCTGGTGCAGATTCCCGACGGCACGGGCTGGCGCACGGTCGCGCAGCTCTTTCCGCGGGTCGGTTTCGACGCGGCCACCGTGGACTGCGGCGGCGCCAGCGCGGTGCGGCTCGTCTTCATGGCGGATGCGGAACTGCGCTTCGCGGGGCGGCTGGTGCGCTCCACCGAGACGGCCACCGTGCGCTGGGCCGACCTACAGAGCGCGCGCGACGCCAAGCTGGGAGACGTGAAGGGCGCGGTGTCCTCGCCGGATGGGGCCACCGCGGCGTTCTCCGGTCCCGACACGGTCAGCGCCGAGTTCACGCTGCCGCCCCTGGCGGCGGGCCAAAGCCGCGACTGCTTCCTGTGGGTGGAGGCCACGCTGCAGGCGGCGCGCGGCGCGGCGGCGGGCCATGCCCAGCCGGCGCCGACCCCGCTGCCCACCGCGTTCGCCCTGTTCCAGAACCAGCCCAACCCGTTCGAGGCCCGCACCGCGATCCGCTTCGCCCTGCCGCGCGAATGCGCGGTGCGCCTGGAGGTGTTCGACCTGCTGGGCCGCCGGCTCCAGGTGCTGGCCGATCGGAGCTTCCCGGCCGGCTATCACGCGGTGGACTGGGACCGGCGCGACCGCGACGGGAACCGGGTGCGGCCCGGCCTCTACCTCTGCCGCATCCAGGCGGGTGAGTTCCGCGACCGCAAGCGGATGGTGGTGCTGCCGTGAGCTGAACTTACGCAGACCCGCGCGCGGCCACTCCCACATCGGGGGTGGCCGCGCCGCTTATCTGACGCAACCCTCCCGCATTGCATCCTGCACGGCGCCCCGTCCTCCGCCCGGCCCGCTGGTGCGCTCCTTGCTCCCCCTGCCCTCGAGCCCCCCGTCCATCGCCAGGTTCGTTCCCTGGCCACATCCAGCAAGGACTCGATATGCACAGGCCTTCTGCGTTCCTATGGTCCCTCGCGCTGCTCGCGCTGGCCCTGCCGGGCGTTGCGCGCGGGCAGGCGCTCGATGCACGTCGCATGGGCATGGGTGGCGTGGTGCTGGGCAGCGGCGGGACCGGTGCCAACGTGGCCTACGACGCCGTGCCCGCCCCCCGGTCGCGCGACGAGGGGCGCAGCCTGGCGCTCCCGCTGGGGCTGATCCAGCTGCTCGCCGACCCCCCCGAGCTCGATCCCGACGACCCCGACTTCAACGCCTTCGAGCTGGCGAACCTGCTCTACAACCCGCCCTGGCACCTGCAGCTCGTCAAGCCCGACGCGCCCTCGGGCGACGTCACCATCTCGGTCGCCAAGAACAGCCTGGCGGTGGACCTGGCCGAGCTGCACGAGCTCTTCCCCGAGGAGGGCACCCAGTTCGGCGGCGTGGCGGGCAGCGGCGGGTTCTCGGTGGCCGTGGGTCGTTTCTCCCTGGGCATCGCTCCGCTCATCCACGACCAGAACAAGCTCACCCTGAACGACGCGCTCCAGGGGGCGCTCGCGCGCGGCGAGCCGTTCGTGCCCAACACCGACTACGTGATGAACGACGCCGGCCGCGGCCAGGCCGCGGTGGGCCTGCAGGCAGGCTACGCCCAGCGCCTCCTGGGGGCCGGCGACGACCCGCGCGCGGCGGGCGGCTGGGGCATCTACGCCGGCGCCCGGGCCAAGGCGCTGCGCGGCCTGGCCTACGGCGACGTCACGGGCGACGTGGGCTTCACCACGCCCGACACGCTGTTCGGCAGCAGCAGCGTGGTGCTCGACTATCACGCGCTCATGCGCACCGCGGGCCCCGGCGACGGCGGGTTGGGCTACGGCCTGGACCTGGGTGCCGTGTGGGTGGCGGGCGGGACCGAGCTGGGCGTGGGCGTGAACAACGTGGCCACGCGCCTGCCGTGGAAGACGCTGGTGCGCGAGGCCTACCGCGACACCGCCACCGGCAATTACGTCATGGCCGAGCTGGCCCGCGACCAGCGCTTCACCAGCACGGTGCCGGCGACGGTCACGCTCAACGTGGCCCAGCGCATGGGCCCCTGGCTGCTGGCGGCCGACGCGGTGCAGGGGGTGCTGCGCTGGAGCGGTCACGCCGGCGCCGAGACCTGGTTCGGCAACCTGGCCGTGCGCGGCGGGCTCACCTACGACCAGAACCGCATGGTCCAGTACAGCCTGGGCGGCGGGCTGCGCCTGGGACGGGTGGGCCTGGACGCGGCCCTCGCCACCAACAGCCGCAACCTCACGCGCGAGCGCGGGCTCGAGCTGGGCCTCGGGCTCACCGTCTACTAGGAGGTCGCCATGCGCACCGCACGTCGCGCTTCGCTCGCCCTCGCCCTGGCCGCGCTGCTCGCGGGCTGCGGCGACCGCAACCTGGTCCTCTCGGTGGACATCTTGAGCTTCCTCTCGCCGAGCCAGACGCAGAGCACCATCGGCCCCATGCCCGGCGTGCCCGGGGGGGCCGCGACCGGCGAGATCCCCCTGGTGGACGACCAGCAGATCCAGCTCTTCGAGGGGCTGGGCGACGCCTCGGAGGTGAAGGCCGTCACGGTCACGGCCCGCATCGAGAGCGCCGACTCCACCGGCTCGGGCACCGACACCCTGCGCGTCTACCTCACCAGCTCCGCCGATCCGCCCACCAGCCAGCCGCCGGTCCTGACCGCCGTGGTCGCCATGACCCCGGGCGTCACCGACACCGTCACCGCCGTGCTCGACGGCTCCCCGGCGCTGGCCGACCTGTTCACCCGCAAGCTGGTGCGGCTCTCGATCACCAACTCGGTGCGCGGCCCCGACGTGGGCGAGACGCTCAACGCCCGCACCCGGCTGATCGAGCTGCAGGCCGTGGTCATCGCCGGCCGCAAGCCGGTCTAGCCGCCCGGGTCGCCGCCGCAACTACCCGGTAGCCGCCCGCCCGCGCGCGGGGTAGAATGCCCGCGCAGAGCGTAGAAACCGCACGGGCCGCCAGCCGGGCACCCCGGCATTCCCGCTCCTCTCGCAAGACGCGCCGGCCACCCCCAGGGCCGGGCAGGCGCGGTGCCCGGCCCGCCTCGCCCGTGCCGCACGACGTCTTTCCCGTCGAGCGAGCAGCGGCGTCACGTGCCCGCGGACGCCGCCGCCCTCGGGCTGGTTTCTGGGCAGGGTCGGTCGCACATGCCGCGAGTGGTCTTCTTGGCCAGGAGCGCCGATGAGCGCGCGCGCGTCGTCGCCGAGCTGCGCCGCCGGCTCCCCGACCTCCAGGTGGCGGCCGTGGGCGACGCCGCCGGGTTCGAGCGCGTCCTGGCCGGGCTGGAGGGCTGCGTGGTGGTGACGGGCGACCGGCTGGGCTGGAGCGACGGGGCGGCGGTCCTGCGCGCGGTCAAGGAGCGGCGGCCCGACTGCCCCGTGATCCTCTTCGCCGCGCGCGCCCGCGCCGGGAAAGGGGTCGCGACCGCCCGCGCCGGCTTCGACGACTTCGTGCCCAAGTCCCCCCGCAGCTATGGGCGCCTCGCCGCCTCGATCCAGGGCGCGCTCGAGCGGCTGCAGCGCGCGGGCCCGAGGCGGGAGGAGGAGCGCCGCTACCGCAAGCTGTTCGACGAGGCCCCGGTGGGGATGTTCCGGAGCACCCCCGCCGGGCAGTTCCTCGACGTGAACCCGGCGCTGGTGCGGATCCTGGGGTATCCCGACCGCGAGTCGCTGCTGGCCGAGAACGCCGAGGCGCTCTACGTGGACCTGGAGGACCGCAGGCGCTGGCGCGAGGTGGCGGAGTCGCAAGGCGAGGTCCGCAACTACGAGCTGCGGCTGCGGCGGCGCGACGGCGGCGTGGTCTGGACGCGGAACTACGCGCGCGCGGTCCGCGACGACGCCGGGGCCACCGCCTGCTACGAGGGCGTGGTGGTGGACATCACCGACAGCCGGCTGTCCGAGGAGGCGCTGCGCGAGAGCGAGGAGCGCTATCGGGTGGTGGCCGAGACGGCCGCCGACGGCATCATCACGATTGACGAGCACAGCCGCATCCTGTTCGTGAACGGCGCCGCCCAGCGCATCTTCGGCTACGCGGGCGATGAGCTGGTGGGCCAGCCTCTCACGCTCTTGATGCCGCCGGAGCTGCACGACCGGCACCGGGCGGGATTGAGGCGCTACGCCGAGACCGGGGTGCGCGGCATGCCGTGGGAGGGGATGCGGCTTCCCGGCCGCCACAAGAGCGGGCGCGAGCTGGCCCTGGAAGTGTCCCTCGGCGAGCACCTCAAGGCGGGCCGGCGCACCATCACCGGCATCGTGCGCGACGTCACCGAGCGGCGGCGGCTGGAGGAGCAGCTGCGCCAGTCCCAGAAGATGGAGGCGGTGGGCCGCCTGGCGGGCGGCGTGGCGCACGACTTCAACAACCTGCTCACCGTCATCATGGGGCACGGCGAGCTGGTCCTGGGCCGGGCGGGTCTCGACGAGGCGAGTCGGCGCGACCTCGAGGAGATCGGCAAGGCGGCCGCGCGCGCCGGCATGCTGACCCGCCGCCTGCTCGCCTTCAGCCGCCGCCAGGTGGTGCGGCCGCGCGTCCTGGAGCTGAACGACGTGGTGGCCGACATGGAGAAGCTGCTGCGCCGGCTGATCGGCGAGGACGTCGAGCTCCTGACGGAGCTGGACCCGGCCGCGGGCCGCATCCTGGCGGATCCCGGGCAGCTCGAGCAGGTGCTCATGAACCTGGCGGTCAACGCGCGCGACGCCATGCCGCAGGGCGGCCGGCTCGTGGTGCGCACGGCTGCCGCGCAGCTGGAGCCCGCCTGCGCGGGGGCGCTGGGGCTGCGCCCGGGCCGCTACGCGCGGCTGGCGGTGAGCGACAGCGGCACGGGCATGGACGAGCAGGTGCGCGCCCGGCTGTTCGAGCCGTTCTTCACCACCAAGGAGCCGGGCAAGGGCACCGGGCTGGGGCTCTCCACCGTCTACGGCATCGTGAGCCAGTTCGGCGGCGCCATCCAGGTGGAGAGCGCGCCGGGGCGGGGATCGGAGTTCATCATCTACCTGCCGCAGGAGGAGCGGCCGGCCGAGGGGCCGGAGGGCAGGCTGCACGAGGGGCTGCCGGGCGGGCGCGAGACCGTCCTCCTGGTGGAGGACGAGGACACCGTCCGGGCGGTGGCGCGCGACACGCTGCGCCGCTGCGGCTACGCGGTGCTCGAGGCCCGCGACGGCGCGGAGGCGCTGGCGCTGGCCGCGAGCCACCCGTCGGCCATCCAGCTGGTGATCGCCGACGTGGTGATGCCCGGGATGAGCGGGCCGGACCTGGTGGCCCGCCTGTCGCGCGAGCGGCCCGGCATCCGCGTGCTCTACGTCTCCGGGCACCCCGAGCCCGAGCTGCTGCCGGCGGGCGCCCTGGATCCCTCGACGCCGCTGCTGCAGAAGCCGTTCACGCCCGAGGCGCTGGCCCGCGCCGCGCGCGGTGCGCTCGACCAGGCCACGTCGCCCGCGGCCTGCTGATCCGTGGCGCGCGCCGCCGGAGGGCTCGCTACGCCCACACCTCCACGCGGCGCCGCGTGCTGCGCTGGTCGAGGGCCATGGCCAGGATGCTGCCCGCGATCTGGGAGCGCTCCAGGTCCACGTCGTTGAACTGCTCGCCCGCGCGCTTGTTGCTCAGGTTCAACACCCCGCACAGCCGGTTGTTGTGGACGAGCGGGACGCAGATGAACGAGTCCGAGTTGTAGGCGTCCTGGTCGGTGTGGGCCACGCCCTCGACCTCGTTGCGGAACTGCACCAGCAGCGGCTTGCGGTTGTGCGCCACCCAGCCGGCGATGCCCTGGCCCAGGCGCACCCGCACCCGGCTCGCCACCGCGGGATCAATGCCCTGCTGGGCCCCGATGCTCAACGCCTCGCCGGAGTGGCTGGGGACCATCAGGCTGCAGCGCTCCACCCCCATGTGCTCGCAGAACCAGGCCACCAGCGTGCGGCTGAACTCCTCGCCCTCGTGTTCCTGGGAGAGCACCTGGAAGACCTCCTTGATGAAGCTCACCGTGCGCTGCGTCTCCGCCAGGCGCTGCTGCGACTCGGTCAGCTCGGTGTAGGCGCGGGAGAGCTGGTCGGTGGCCTGGCTCGCCTGGTCCTCGAGCGCCACCAGTTGGCCCTTCACCCGCTCCAGCTCCCGGCGGTACTCGCTCGAGTTCTTGTCCAGGTGCTCGATCTGCTCCGCCAGCTCCGCCAGCCGTCGCTCCTTCTCCTGGTTGGACGCGTTGAGCGCCACCGCCCGCTCGTGCAGCTGGCGGATGTGCTCCTGGAACTGCGCCGCGACCGCCCCCGCGGTCGCCGCGGGCTGCGCCGGCGGCGCGGCGGCGGGCC
>JBBIHL010000084.1:0-9954 GCA_037447075.1 Candidatus Eiseniibacteriota bacterium
CCTGGCCGGCGAACGGCGGCGCCTGGCGGCGGAGGGGCAGGAGCGCCTCGCGGAGCGCGCCGGCCGCGGCCTCGTCGAAGCCGGCGCCGACCTTGCCCGCGTAGACGAGGCGCCCGCCCCGGGCCGGCGGCCGGTCGTGGACGGCCAGGTGCAGCGCCCCCAGGTGGGCGCGGGACCCCCGGGGCTCGGTGAAGCCCACGACGACGAACTCCTGGCGGCGCTGGCACTTGATCTTGACCCAGTCGCGCGAGCGCCCGGCGAGGTAGGCGCTGGCCGCGCGCTTGGCCACGACACCCTCCAGCCCCTCCGCCGAGGCCGCCTCGAAGAGGGCCTGGCCCTCGCCCACCACGTGGTCGCCGTAGCGGAGGACGCCCAGCGCCGGCACCAGGAGCCGCAGGATCGCCTTGCGCTCCGTGAGGGGCAGGGCGCGGAGGTCACGCCCCTCGGCCGCCAGGCAGTCGAAGAGCACCGCCACCACCGGCGTCTGCGCCTGGGCCCGGGCCACGTCGTCCCGGCGGGAGAGGTGCATGCGCGCCTGCAGCCGCTGGAACGACGGCCGGCCGCTCTCGTCCAGCGCCACGATCTCGCCGTCCACCAGCAGCCGCGGGACCGGGAGCGCGCGGAGCGCCCGGGCCACCTCGGGGTAGCGCCCCGTGATCGCCTGGCCCGAGCGGCCCAGGAGTTCCACCCGCTCGCCCTCGCGCCTGCCAGCGCGTGGCGCCGAGGGCCAGGGAGGCCTCGCGCATCTCCTTGGGCACCGCGCGCAGGGCTTCCTCCGCCGTGACGATCACCACGGGGAGGTTGAGGAGCGCCAGGGTGAGCGCGGCCCACAGCAGCGCGGGCTGCCCCCACACCACGTCCAGGCCCATGGCCCGGTCCAGGCCGCGGCCCACGAACTGCACGAAGAACCCCAGCCCGAAGAGCCCGAACACGATGCTGGGGACGCCGGCCAGGTTGCCCACCGAGAAGCGCACGGCGCGCGTGAACCACGAATCGGGCCGGGCGTACTCGTGAAGGTAGATGGCCGCTCCCACCCCGAAGGGGATGAGCGCGACGATCATGAGCAGCACCAGGGCGACCGTCCCGAAGATGGCGGGGAAGATGCCCCCGGCCGTCATGCCCTCGCGGGGCGCGGTGGTGAGGAACTCCCAGGTGACCGTGCGCCGGCCGTGGAGGATGATGTTGCCGACGATCACGGACACCATGAGCACCACCAGCAGCGCGGCGAAGGCGGAGAGCCCCGTCCAGGCGCCGCCCGCCCGGTCGCGGCGCGCGGCGAACCGCTCCCGCGCGGGCGGGAGTCCCGCGGCCGCCCTCACGCGACCCCCAGCCGGCGGCGCAGCCGCTCCACCGAGAGCCCGGCCGCCACGTTGATCAGGAAGGTGGCCAGGAACAGCACGGCGCCCAGGAAGAAGAGCGTGGAGTAGTGCGGGCTTCCGAACACCACCTCGGCCATCTCGGCCGCGATGGTGGCCGAGAGCGTGCGCACCGACTCGAACGGCGTGAGCGAGACGATGGCCGCGTTCCCCGAGGCCATGAGCACGATCATGGTCTCCCCCACCGCCCGCGCCAGGCCCAGGAGGATCGCCGCCGTCACGCCGGCGCCGGCGGCGGGCAGCGTGACGTGCCAGGCGGTCTGCCAGCGCGAAGCGCCCAGGGCCAGCGAGGCCTCGCGGTAGGCGCGCGGGACCACCCGCAAGGCGTCCTCGCACACGCTGAAGACGGTGGGCAGGACGCCCAGGCCCAGCGCCACGCCGGCGTTGAGGGCGTTGAGCCGCATCACCGAGCCGGTCGCCGCCTGCAGCCACGACGCCAGCACGATGAGGGCGAAGAAGCCCAGCACCACCGAGGGGATGCCGGCCAGCAGCTCGACCGCCGGCTTGAGCAGCTCGCGCACGCGATGCGACGCGAACTCCGAGGCGAACACCGCGGCGAGCAGCCCGATCGGCACCGCGAAGACCAGCGCCACCACGACCACCTTGAGCGTGCCCACGAGCAGCGGCAGGATGCCGTACCTGGGCACCTCGCCCACCGGCTGCCAGAGGGGGGTGGCGAAGAAAGCGGCCAGGCTCGCCTCCCGCTTCGTTTCCGGGTCCACCAGCACGGGAAGTGCCTCGCGGAAGACGAAGGCGACGATGAGCAGCAGCCCCGCCACCGCCCCGAACGCGCACAGGCGCAGCGCCGCCTCGATCGCCCCTTCGCGGACCCGCCGGGCGCGGCGGCGGGCCACCGAGGAGGGCGGCGCCATCCGCCGCGCGGAGCCCGCCATGGCCGCGCTCATCTCACCGGGAAGTAGCCGACCTTCTGGGCCAGCGCCTGCCCCTCGGCCGAAAGCACCCAGTCCACGAACTTCCTGGCGTCGCCCGAAGGACGCTGCCGGGTGTAGAAGTAGAGATTGCGCGCCAGCGGGTAGCTGCCGTCCTTGACCGTCTCCAGGGTCGGCAGGACCGCGGCGCCCGAGACGTCCCGCTTGAGCGCGCAGTCCTTCACGCCCTTGGCGTAGGCCGCCCCACCGTAGCCGATGCCGTTGGGGTCGCGCGCCACGGCGTTCACCACCGCCGCGGTGCCCGGCAGCGTCTGCGCGCGCGCGGAGAAGTCCTTGCCCCCGAGCACGTGGTCCTTGAAGAACACGTAGGTGCCCGAGTTGTTCTCGCGCGAGTAGAGCGTGATGGGCGCCTCGGGGCCGCCCACTTCCTTCCAGTTGACGATGCGGCCCCTGTAGATGTCGCGCAGCTCGGCGAGCGTCAGCTCCCGCACCGGGTTCTTCTCGTGGAGGTAGATCGAGAGCCCGTCCTTGGCCACGGGGAGCTCCACGCCGGTGGTCTGGTAGCGGTCGCGCAGCTTGAGCTTCTCGTCGTCCTTCATGGGACGCGACGACTGGCAGATGTCGGTGGTGCCGTTGATGAGCGCCGCGATCCCGGTGCCCGAGCCGCCTCCGGTCACCTGGATGAGCGCGCCGGGGTGGCTGGCCATGTAGCTCTCCGCCCAGCGCTGGCCCAGGATCACCATGGTGTCGGACCCCTTCACCGTCACCGGCCGGGCTGCAGCCGGCAGGGCGGGCGCAGCGGTCAGGGCCAGCATGACAGCGGCCGCTGCCGCATGATTCCCCTTCATCTCGGATCCTCCTAGAACTTGTGCTGGACCTGCACGGTCCAGGCGTTGTCCTTGGGGTCGGTGAAACCCCCGCCCGCGGCGGCCACGTCGGTCCTGGGGATGTCGTAGGCCACCGACACCCGGGTGAAGCCGTCGTGGAACCAGTTGAGGCCGACCCCCACGCGCTCGAACTGGTCGTGCTCGCGGTCGCTGTTGGGGTCGAAGGCGTCGTAGCGCGCGGCCACCTGGAGCTTCTCGCCCAGGCTCTGCACCCACATGACGTAGCCGCCCCGGAAGTCCGTGGCCAGATGCGCCGGGTCGGCCCCGGCCTCGAGCAGACGGCTCGGGTTGCTCGACGAGGGAGCGGCCACCAGGACGCTGACCGAGTCGGCGTTCACGTTCTTCCCCGCGTAGAACTCGCCGCGCAGCGACCCGCCCCCCAGCACGGGCAGCTCGTAGAAGCCCTGGGCGTCGAGGCCGAGCCGCGTCTTGCGGGTCTGCACGTCCGGCCCGGTGAGCGGCACCAGGTCGTGCCCGTCGTAGTAGGAGGCCGCCACGTCGAAGGTCCCCTGGCTCCACCGCGCCCGGGCCAGCCAGTCCTTGTTCTGGGTGGGGTCGGCGTTGGGGAAGTCCGGGTGGTTGATGCCCCCGCCGTTCAGCAGCCCCACGACGGTCTCGAGCCGCGGGCTCCAGCGGCTCACCAGCTTCACCCCCCGGTCGCGCTCGCCGCCGAACAGCACGTTCTCCGCGCGCGAGCGCTCGGGCAGCTCGCGCACGCTGGAGGAGCGCTCGATCTCGTAGCCGAAGGGGACGTTGAACTGCCCCACCGTGAGGCCGTGACGGTGGTCCGGGGTCCAGGGGTCCAGCAGCGAGACGTAGGCTTCGAGCAGGCGGATGGTCCGGTCGGCGCCGCCGTCCAGGTAGACCACGGCCTGGCTCGAGGGGCTCGAGTCGTAGGTGAGCTTGAGCCGGGCGCGGCGGATGAAGAAGCGCTCGCGGTTGGCGGGGGTGAGCGCGGCCGGGCTGCCGCTCACCTGGACCGAATCGGCCTGGTTCTCGGCCGCCTCCCAGCGAGCCTGCACGTAACCCGAGAACTTGAACTTCTTGAGCTTGTCGGTGTCCGACTGGAGCGTCTGCACCTGCTCGTCGAGCCCCTCGATCCGGCCGGCGACCTCCTCCACCCGCGCGGAGCCCTCGTCGCCCGCCGGCGGCGCGGCCGTCCCTTCCTGCGCGCGCACCGGATTCACGGCCCAGCCCAGCATGGCCGTCGTCAGCGCGCACGCACGCAGCAATCGCCTGTTCAATGGATCCTCCTTGGTGGGGCAACCCGCACCCGATGGGCTCGAGTCCCTGCTTCGTCGCTGGCGGACTCTACTCGGGCCCGGTTGCCGGCCCATGTCGGGCGTGTTACGGGCGCGTGAATTCGCTCCCGTGGCCTTCAGCCGCGCGGGGCGCCGCGGGGAAGCTCGAAGCGGAACGCGCTGCCCGCGCCGGGCGTGCTCTGCACCGAGATGCGGCCCTCGTGCAGCGCGACGATGTGCTTGGCGATGGCCAGGCCCAGCCCGGTACCGCCGCGCTCGCGGGGGCGCGCCTTGTCCACCCGGTAGAAGCGCTCGAAGATGCGGGGCTGGTCCTCCGCCGGGATGCCGCAGCCCGTGTCGCGCACCTCGCACCACACGTGGCGGCCGTCCCCGCCGCAGGCGACCTCCACGCCGCCACGCTCGGTGTACTTGAGCCCGTTGTCGAGCAGGTTCGCGAGCACCTGCTCGATGCGGGCGCGGTCGGCCTGCACCGGCACGGGCTCGCCGGGGAGCAGCTCCAGCCGCAGGCCGGCCCGGGCCGCGCGGGCGCGGAAGGCGGCCAGCTGGCGCTCCACCGCCTCGCGCAGGTCGAACTCCTCCCGGCGCAGGCGTACCTCGGGGCGCTCCAGCTCGGCCAGCTGCAGCAGGTCCTCCACGATCTGCGACAACGCCATCGCCTGGTCGCGGATCACCTTCACGAACGGCTCGCGGCGCTCCAGGTCCTCCAGCCCCCCGTCGAGCAGCGTCTCCGCGTAGCCGCGGATCGAGGTCAGCGGCGTCTTGAGCTCGTGGGAGACGTTCGCCACGAAGTCCCGGCGCACGCGGTCGAGCCGCTCGGCCTCCGTGAGGTCGTGGAGCACCAGGAGCACGGCTCCCGAGGCGGGCAGGCTCGTGGCCGTGGCCCGCACCAGCCGTTGATCGGGGGCCCAAAGCCGCAGCTCCCGCTCCAGCGGCCGCTGGCTTCCCCGGGCCTCGCGCATCAGCTCGTCCAGCTCGGGGACGCGGGCCAGCTCGTGGAACGGCGCGCCCGGGGCCGGCGGCAGCGCCGCTCCCAGGATCGCGGCCAGGGCGCGGTTGGCGTGGAGCACGCGGTCCGACGCGTCGAGCAGCGCCACGCCGTCGCTCATGTGGGCGAGCACGGTCTCCCGCTCGTCCCGCTCGCGCGCGAGCGCCTGCAGGCGCTCGCGCAGCTCGCCCGCCATGCGGTTCATGGCCTGGCCCAGACGGCCCAGCTCGTCGGCCGGCAGCTCGAGCGCGCGGGCGGACGGCTCGCCGCGTCCCAGCTCGCGGGCCGCCTGCTCCAGCTCGGCCACGCGCCGCACGTGCCGGCCGGTGACCCAATACACCAGCGCCATGGCCAGCAGGAGCGTCAGGACCGCGGCCACCGACGACAGCTGCAGCAGCGACGCGGTGAGCCGCCGCACCATCCACAGCGGCTCCGCGAGCCGGATCACCGCGACGCCGGGCAGGCCGGCGGCGGGGATGGCCAGGTAGAGGTACTCCTCGTGCACCGTGGCGCTCAACCTCACGGCGTGGCCCACCCGCCCGTCCAGCGCCGCGCGGACCTCCTCCCGGCCGGCGTGGCTCTCGACCATCGCGAGCCGCTCGGGCGGGACCTCGGAATCGCTCACCACGCGCCCGGTCGAGTCGATCAGCGTGACCCGGCAGCGCAAGCCGACGCCCAGCCGGAGCACCGCCGCGTGCCGGTCGCCCGCCGCCGCCGCCGGGTCGGCGGCCAGGTCCACGATGGCATGCTGCGCGAGCCGCTCCAGGTGGGCCGCGTCGCGCTGGATCACCCACGCTCGCTCCAGCCGGGCGGCCAGCAGGGTCACGAGCGCCAGCGCCAGGGCCACCGCCAGCGCGTAGGCCAGGAACAGGCGCGCCCGCAGCGAGAGCGTCACGGGGCGGGCTCCCGTCAGCGCCTCGCGCCCGGGGCCGGGACCGCCAGCTTGTAGCCCACCCCGGTGACGGTCTCGATCACGCGGTGCCTCTCGCCCAGCTTGGCGCGCAGGCGGCGCACGTGCACGTCCACGGTGCGCGACTCGCCCACGTAGTCGTAGCCCCACACCTTGCGCAGCAGCTCCTCGCGCGACAGCACGCGGCCTGGATGCTGCGCCAGGAAGGCCAGGAGGTCGAACTCGCGGCGCGTGAGGGGCACGACCTTGCCCTTGAAGCGGGCCTCGTGCGCGAGCGCATCCACCCGGAGCTCGCCCAGCTGCAGCACGCCCGCGGCCGCCGCGGGCCGCGCGCGCCGCAGCAGGGACTTGACGCGCGCCACCAGCTCGCGCGGGCTGAAGGGCTTGGTGAGGTAGTCGTCGGCTCCGTACTCGAAGCCCACCAGCTTGTCCATCTCGGTGGAGCGGGCGGTGAGCACCAACACCGGGAGGTCGCGCGTCGCGGCCTCGGCGCGCACCTCCTTGAGCACCTCCAGGCCGCTGCGCCCGGGCAGCATGAGGTCGAGCACCAGCGCGTCGGGGCGGGAGGCGAACAGGCGCTTGAGCCCGTCTTCACCATCCGCCGCCGCGGCCACGCGGTAGCCGGAGCGCTCCAGGTTGTAGCGGATGAGGTCGCGGATCTCGCGCTCGTCCTCGATCACCAGCACCAGCCCCGCCATGCGCCCTCCGACCCGCGCATGGTAGGAAGCCCGCGAGATGGGGTCAACGAAGGCCGCCGCGGCGAGCCGCGGGACGACGATCAGCTCTCCAGCAGCTCGCGGGCGCGCTGGGTGGCCTTCACCACCGCCTTGATGAGCGTCACGCGCAGGCCGCCGTCCTCCAGCTCCAGGATGCCGTCAATGGTGCAGCCGGCCGGGGTGGTGACGACGTCCTTGAGCTTGGCCGGGTGCTCGCCGGTCTCCAGCACCATGGCGCCGGCGCCCACCACCGTCTGGGCCGCCAGCTCGGTGGCCATGTCGCGCGGCAGGCCCACCTTCACCCCCGCCTCGGCCAGCGACTCGATCACGATGTAGATGTAGGCCGGCCCGCTGGCGGAGAGCGCGGTGATGGCGTCCATGTGCTTCTCGTCGGCGATCACGGTGCGCCCCACCGCCGCGAAGATGTGCCGCGCCGTCTCCAGGTGGTGGGGCGTGGCGTTGCGGCCCTTGGCCAGCCCGGTCATGCCCACCTTCAGCATGCAGGGCGTGTTGGGCATGGCGCGCACCACGGGCACCGGCGACTGCAGGTGCTTCTCGATGAACGCCGTGCCCACCGAGGCCGCCACCGAGATGAGCAGCTGCGAGGGGCGCAGCAGCTCGCCGACCTCGGAAAGCACCAGCGGCACCTGCTGGGGCTTCACCGAGAGCAGCACGATGTCGGCGCCCTCCGCCGCCTGGGCGTTGGAGAGCGTGCCCGACACCCCCAGCGCCCGCTGCATCAGCTCGATCCGCTGCAGGTGGGCGGCCGTCACCGTGATGCGACCGGGGTCCACCACGCCGGCGTCGAGCAGGCCGCGGATGAGCGTTTCCCCCAGCTTGCCCGCGCCCAGCACCGCGATCTTCTTGTCCTTCAGCATGAGCGATCCCTCTTCGGAGCCGACTCCTGGGGCGCCCGCGCGGCCGGGTCCGGCCCGCGGCGCGGTCCCCTAGTCATCGGCAGCTCGGGGCGCGGAGCCCACCGCCGCGCGCGGCTGCGTGCCTTATCGGATGATCACGAACTTCCCCACCTGCGTGCCCTGGCTGGACTGCACGGTGAACAGGTAGATGCCGCTCGCCACCTCCTGCCCGTTGCGGGTGAGCAGGTTCCAGCGCGCCTGGCCGTCGTCCGGAGAGTCCTGCTGCAGGTTGGGACGGCCCGGCCGCTGCGAGGCGTTCACGGGATCGTCGGAGCGGATCTCCTCCACCAGGTCGCCGGCCAGGGTGTAGATGCGCAGCGTCCAGCGGCCGGGCGGCATGCCGAAGAAGTCAATGTGCGAGCCGGTGGGATCGCCCGGGCTGGGGTTGAGGTCCCAGCCGGCCCGAGCCCGGTAGGGATTGGGCACCACCCAGACGCTCTTCCCGGTGCGGGTCCCCCCCTGGGGCGTGACCGCGTCCGCCTCGACCGCGTAGGGGCGGCTTTCCAGCATGGTCACGACCTGGTCCTGGTTGGTGGAGTCGTAGGCGGTCACGGCGTAGAAGTAGACGAACCCGTCCAGCACGCGGCGGTCGGCCCAGCGCCAGCGGCCGACCGGATAGTGCGTGACCGTCGCGGAGCGGACCGGGAAGCCCGGCAGGGGCCGGGTCGTGGTGTCGCAGGCGGGATAGCCGAGGCAGCGCGCCGTGGTGTCCGGTTTGAGCACCACGCCGTGCTCGTAGTCCACCAGGTCTCCGGCCTCCATGCACAGCGTGAGGGTGTCGCGCCGGGCCGGGACGTAGACGCGCGCGCAGTGCCGCGCCCGCGCGGTGAACAGGCGGTAGTCCGCCTGCAGCGCCCAGTCGGCCTCGCCCGGCCCGGCGCTGCCGCGCGGGCGCCGCCAGTTGGCCGCCTTCCAGATGCGGTAGCCCTTGAAATCGAACTGACGGGTGAGGGGATCGGGGGTGTATTCGGGCAGGTTGTCCCACGCCAAGGTCACGACGGAGTCGCCGGCGGGGATGAAGCGGCGGTCGGGGTTCCCCGGGTAGTTGTAGTCCGGCGTGACGTTGAGTCTGGGGCCGGGCGGCGGGGTGGGCATGAGCCAGCGGTGGAGGAGGTAGCCTTGGCGGAAATCAGGCGACCACGCGCCGGTGCAGTAGTCGTTGTCGAAGTTGAAGAAGGTGTACTTGTCGCTGGTGATGGCCTGGTAGGGATCCGCCCCGATCTTGCGCCAGAAGTCGTGGCAGTCGGTGAGGTAGTAGACCTGACCGGGCGGGGCGCGCAGGACCGTCTCGCGCCCGTGGTAGTCGGTGTTGGGGAGGCCGCCCACCACCCGCTCCTCGTAGACGCCGTCGTAGGCGCGCTGGATCGCCACCGCCAGGTCCACCGCCTCCTTCCACCCCTCCGGCTGCCGCAGCCCCTCGCGGCTGGCCCGGGCCACGGCGAAGGCCACGGTCACCGTCACGGTCTGGTCCGGCGCCACCTCCAGGTAGGGCCCCACCGAGCACCAGAAGGCGTAGTCGGCCGTGCCCGCGGGCGGCTGCACCGTGATCAGGCCGTTGTTGGGGTCCACGCCCTCGCCGCTGGCGATCAGCTCGTAGCGCTGCGCGTCGATCAGCGGCGAGCCGCCGTTGCCGTAGCTCACCCCGGTCGGGAACATGCGGAAGGTGTGGAAGCCCACCCGGCTCGGCGCCTTGACGCCGCGACGGTCCAGCGTGTGGCCGAGCAGCAGGAACATCCCGGCGCCCGGCGTGCCGCCCTGGTCGCCGTCCCCGTCCACCAGCGAGAACCCGTTCACCCGCACCGTCTGCCAGGGGCACAGCCCGGAGTCGGCGGGAACGGTCTCCGAGAGCGGTGTCGCGAAGTCGCACGGTGGCATGGCCAGGACGCCGGGGTGCCCTCCGGTCAGGGGCCCCTGGTAGCGCAGGTCGCCCTCCTCCACCCGGAAGACGTGGACGCCGCTCGGGTGGCTCGGCACGGCGAAGTCGTCCTGGAAGAAGTTGCCGGCGCTGCCC
>JBBIHL010000085.1:0-9946 GCA_037447075.1 Candidatus Eiseniibacteriota bacterium
GGCGGCGCAGCACGGCGAACAGCGCGTCCACCTCGTGGGGCGCGAGCGCCGCGGTGGGCTCGTCCAGCACCAGGATGCGCGCGCCGTGGGCGAGGGCCTTGAGGATCTCGACGCGCTGCTGCTCGCCCACGCCCAGGTCCTCGACGCGCGCGTCCGGATCCACCGCCAGCCCGAAGCGCCGGGCCAGCTCGGCCGCGCGCCGGCGGGCGGCCGCGTGGTCGTAGGCGCCGAGCCGGCCGCGCGGCTCGCGTCCCAGGGCGAGGTTCTCCGCCACGGTGAGGGCGGGGACCAGCATGAAGTGCTGGTGGACCATGCCGATGCCCAGCCGCATGGCGTCCGCCGGCCGCCGGATGCGCGCGGGCGAGCCGTCCAGGCGGATCTCGCCGGCGTCGGGCTCGAGCAGGCCGTAGAGCACGCGCATCAGCGTGGTCTTGCCGGCCCCGTTCTCGCCCACCAGGGCGTGGAGGGTCCCCGCCGCGACGGCCAGAGAGACGGCGTCGTTGGCCTTGAGCGCGCCGAAAGACTTGGTGATCCCGCGCAGCTCCACGGCGGGCGCTGGCATGGCGGAGGCAGCGTAGTCGCGGGCTCCGCGGCTGACAAGCCGCGGGCTCGCCGGCAGCCGGGTGCGCGAGGCGCGGGCCGCGCTACCGCGACGGCACCCGGATCCTGCCCGCGATGATGTCGGACTTGAGCTGCTCCACCCGGGCACGCGCGGCGTCGGGGATCAGGCCGCGGTTGCGCTCGTCGTAGACGTAGCCCACCCCGTCCTGGGCCAGCCCGAACACGCGCACGCCGCCGCGGAAGACGCCCAGGTGGTCCTCCCGGACGACGTCGAACACCGCCACGTCCACACGCTTGACCATGCTGGTGAGGACGTGTCCCGGGGCCGCGGCGTACTGGTCGGAATCCACGCCGATCGCCAGCCGGCCCCGCTCGCGCGCGGCCTCGAACACCCCGAGCCCGGTGGAACCCGAGGCGTGGAAGATGATGTCCGCGCCCTGGGCGTACTCGGCCAGGGCCAGCTCCTTGCCCTTGGCGGGATCCTTGAACGCCGACCCGGTCATGCCCGCGTACTTCACGATCACGCGGCAGCGGGGGTTCACGTGGCGCGCGCCCGCCGCGTAGCCCGCCTCGAACTTCTTGACGAGCGGGATCTCCATGCCGCCCACGAAGCCCACGGTGCCGGTGCGGGTGAGCAGGCCCGCCAGGGCGCCCACCAGGAACGAGCCCTCCTCCTCCTTGAACTTGAGCGCCACCAGGTTGGGCGGCAGCGTCTCCCCGTCGGCCACGGTGTAGTCCACGCAGGCGAAGCGCTTGGCGGGGAACTCCGCGGCGATGCGCCGGATGTCCTCGGTGAACAGGAAGCCCACGGCGAAGATGAGCCGGGGCTCGCCCGCGGCCAGCTGGCGCAGCGCCGGCTCGCGGTCGCTGCCCTCGCCGGTCTCCACGGTGACGAAGGGCACGCCCAGCTCGCGCTGGGCCCGCTCGAGGCCGCGGTAGGCGGCGTCGTTGAAGGACTGGTCGCCGCGGCCCCCCACGTCGAAGACCAGGCCCACCCGTGGGGCCGGTGGCGGGGGAGCCGGCTCGCGGCTCCGCGCACAGCCGGCGAGCACGAGCGGCAGCGCGGCGATGAGGCCGCCCGTTCTTCGCCACCTGTGGACGCGCACGTTGCCTCCGGGACCGCGCGGGGCGGTGCCGGCGGCCCGTCATCCCCCCGCTGCGCGACCGTAGCGGCGCGCCCGCGGGGGTGTCAACGCGCGCCCCGCCGGGGCGCATCCCGATGTGATCACATGCCTGGCGGCAGCCAGCACCGCGCCCAAGGGTCACACCGATTCGTCTTGACGGTCTCGCGCGAGGGCTCCACGTCAGCCTTGCCCTGACTCTCGCAAGCGCGCGCCGGCGTGGGCAGGAGGCGCGCCGGCGACCCGGGGGTGGTGCTGCTGGCCCCCACCTGACCGAGGAGAACGCCGACGCACTGGTGGCGGGGGCCGCGCACCGGACCAAGGCCGAGCTGGAGCGGCTGGTGGCGGAGCGCTTCCCACGGCCGGACGTGCCCGGCCGGGTGGAAGCCCTCCCCCTGGGGGCGGGGCCGGCGGCCGCGGAGCCGGCGCAACACGCCCCGGGGCGTGTTGAGGTGGCGGACGAACAGGCCCCGGGGCGTGTTGGGGTGCCCAGCCCTCCACCCAAGCTGGCGCCGCTGGCCCCCGAGCGCTACGCCCTCCAGGTCACCATCAGCCAGGAGACCTACGAGAAGCTGCGCTACGCCCAAGCCCTGCTGGGGCACGCCGTCCCCTCCGGGGATCTGGCCCAAGTGCTCGACCGCTCCTTCGACTCGCTCATCCGCGATCTGGAGCGGCGCTGGTTCGCGCCCACGACCCCTGTCCGGTGAGCCCACCCGCCGGACCTGCGCCTTGATCACGGCAGGAACGCGCGCCCCGCCGGGACCTCGGCGGTCCGGCGGGGCGTGGCGCGGCGGGTGACGGAGGTCACTTCTTCCAGATCGTCTCCCACCACTTCGGTGCCGGTGGCTCCGGCTCCGACCAGTCCGGACCCACCTTCATGCGCCGGCGGATGTCCTCCGTTCCCCAGCCGGTGAGGGAGGCCAGGGTCTGGGCCTCCTGCTGGTGGCGCTGGCGCACCTGCGCGCGGTAGGCGCGCGCCTCGGGACAGGTGGCCGTGCCGCGCCAGGGATGGCGCAGGACGTAGCGCGCCTGGAAGTTGTTCTGGTCGGCGGTCTCCTGGAACACCAGGTCCTCCGGGAAGTGCGCGGCGTCGTAGCGCAGGTGCAGCCGGGTGACGAACACCTGCTGCGGGCCGCCGGATCCGCCGCCCGGCTGCGCGGCCGCGTCCTCGCCCACCCAGTAGACGCCCAGGTTGCGCAGCTCCTCCTGGGAGAGCGGGTCGGAGGCGCAGGGGTCGCACCAGCCCATGTTCCAGAAGTGCTCCAGGTACACGGCGCGCATGCCCTCCTTGCGCACCTGCTGGGCGAACAGGGCCCGGTAGAAGGCGGGGAAGGACTCCTTCACGTACTCGGGAATCTGCACGTCGGAGGGCAGCCGGACGGTGCGGTAGTTGGTCGTCTCCACGCGACCGTTGCGCGTCAGGGCGTAGACGAACAGTTCCTGGGGGCCCTGGGCGTTCACCGTGCCGAGCCGGATCGGCAGCATGAACTTGGGCGACTCGTAGGCCACCTGGATGGGGCGCAGGTAGCTGAACCCCAGGCGGGACTGCTCCTTCAGGTTCACCTTGGCCACGAAGAAGCGCATGCCCTGCTTGAGGTAGCTGCCCAGCACCGCCGAGGCGCCGGGAGGGATACGGTAGCCGTTCTCGCGCAGCCAGGTCTCCAGGCCCGAGCTCTGCTTGGCCGAGAGGATCAGGATGTCGTACTCGCCCACCGTGTAGCGGGCCTCGATGGTCACCCCCAGGCTGCGGCTGTGGCGGTCCTCCTCCCGCACCGCGGCCGACTGCGGCAGCATCAACCCGTTGGCGGCCTTCAGGGCGATGCGCCGGCAGGGGTCGTCGTCGAAGTACTCGACCAGGCGCGGCGCCGAGAAGGCGTCCAGGTGGTCCACCAGCGCCTTCTCGCCGATGTGGATCTGCCCCTTCTCGATGAAGGTGGGGACCGGGACCACCACCGCGAACTCGCTGGGCTCCCCCTTGAAGTCGTTGGCCATGGTGAGCACCGTGCGGTCCCGGTCGCGGACCAGCACCACCTGCGAGGCCTGGTTGAAGAGCTGGGCGTCACCCCTCGCCACGTAGAAGCCGCAGAAACCCTGCGCGAGCGTGGGGCAGAACGCCATCGAGAGCGACAGCGCCGCGGTGGGGACGAGGCGTTTCATCGGGTACTCCTTTCCGCGCACGAGGCGCGCGTTGCCACTGGTAGCGCCCGCCGGGCAGCAGCCGGTCCAGCAGGGGCACGGCCAGCGAGCACAGGGCGAGCGACCAGAGTGGACCGTTGGTCCGGAACAGGGCGAACTGCACGTAGGCCGCGCCCAGCGCGACCATCAGCGCGAACAGCACGCGCCCGGGCCGCGAGTCCGGCGTTGTCCGGGGGTCCGAGATCATGAAGAAGCTGAAGATGAGCAGCGCCCCGTTCTGCAGGCGGTGCAGGGGGATGGTGAGGGGCTCGCCCAGCCACAGGGAACGCCCCACGAGCAGCGCGGCATAGAAGCCCAGGAAGGCCAGCGTGACGTCGCTGCGCTCGGCGCGGTAGACCACCAGTCCGCCCACGCACACCAGCAGGAAGCCGAAGAAGGCCACGCTCCCCCACTGGCCGGGCGAGACCCACACCCCGCCGGAGAGGAGCATGAGCGCCACGATGCCGAAGTTGGTGGGGTTGAAGACGTGCTTGCCGCTCCAGCGCAACACGAACTTGCTGGCGATGGCGGCGAAGGCCGCGGCCGCCGCCAGGGCGGCGGAGTTGCTGCGCAGCAGCAGGCAGAGCGAGAGCCCGGAGATCAGCGCGCTGCGGGGCTCGAAGGGAAAACCCTGCATCCGGCCGCATCCCCACTGGGTGAGCAGGGCGGTCCCGAGCAGGAGCGCCGCCCGGCCGGGGCTCACCTCGAAACGTAGCCACACGAGCCCATAGGCGAGCAGCGAGGCCAGGGCGGCGATCTGGTAGTGCCGCGGGTCGGTGCGGCGCAGGCGGTCGAGGAGCGTGCGTGGGCTCATGGCGTGTCGGCCGGGCCGGCTGGCGCGGCGTCTGGGCGGACTACGCCACGGCTCCGCGGGCTATTCCAGGAAAAACGCGAGGCGGGGGGAGGTGGACGCGGGGACCCGGCCGCAGCGACCCCATGCCTTGACGGCGAGTCCGCGGCCCGCGAGAGGCAGGAGCCAGATAGGAGCGCAGCGGGACGCGGCCTCAGCGAGGCCCTGCAGGAAGCAGGACCGAGCGGCTACCAAGAGGCCTGCGCCGCGAGGATCCAATAAACCTACCTCGCCGCGCTGCCCCTGGGATTGAACTGCCGCGCGATGTGCCGGCCCTGCTCGCCCAGCATCCGGAGCGCGCGGTCCCAGTCGGCGCGGTCGGTCCGCATGAAGCGCTCCCGATAGGCCGCCCAGAAGCCCTCGCCCCCCCACAGCTCGCGCACCGCCGCGTTGTTGGCCACGGTCGCCGGCAAGGTGGGCTCGTGCGGGAGCTGCTGGCGCAGCGCCGGCCGGAGGGGTCCCCCGAGCAGCCAGTCCAGGCTCGCGCGCAGGGTCTCGACCTGGTCCCTGGGCACGGGCGACTCGCGGGCCTGATCGGCCAGTCGGGAGAGCGCGACCGACAACGACCGGCCGCTGGGGTCCGAGGGGTCGGGCGGCGGATAGAAGCGGGCCAGGCTCGGGTCGTCGAAGAGCCGGTACTCGAAACGCGTGGCCAGCGGCGGCCCGGCCGCTCCCCAGCTGTGGTTCGCGGCGCTGCCCAGCAGCAGGCTGGCGAGGTAGAAGGCGGGGTGGAGGGTGTCCGCCAGCGCGGGGGCGATCACCCCCACCACTCCGACGGGCGCGCCCACGGTTCCGCGCAGCCCGGCCTGGTAGCCCGGCGTCAGCGAGTCGGCGGGCGCGTCCGGCGCCTCGCCGCGGGCGGCGAGGGGGCCGAAGAAGCTCTGCACCATGCCGCGCAGCTCCTCGGTGCGCACGTCGCCCGCGACGCTGAGCACCGCGCGCGCCGGGCCGTAGTGGCGCTCCAGGCGGCGGCGCGCCTCGGCCAGCGTGATCGCCGCGATCCCCTTGCCCGTCGCCAGGGTCACCATGCGCTCGTCCAGGCGATCCCGGCCCTCGTCGCGAACTTCGTAGTAGAGCGCGGTGGCCGGATTGCGGAAGTGGACGTCGCCCAGCTGCTCGGTCACCGTGGCGCGCGCCCGCTTGAGGAGCGCGGGGGTGAGCTGGACGCCGTCCAGGCGCGCGGCCGTCTGGCGCAGCACCTCGGGGAACTGCGCCGGCGTCACCACCTCGGTGAACAGGGTCAGGCGCGGCGAGACCTGCACGCCCCAGCCGTCGGGCCGCAGGTGGTCGAGCTCGGCGCGCGTCCGGTCCGGAAGCAGCCCGGTCCCGGCCGTGAAGTAGAGCTCGGCCATCAGGCGTGCGGCCCCCTCGCGCCCCGGGGGGTCGTGGTCGGCCCCGACCGGGAAGGCCGTGGCGATGGCCACGTGCCGGGCTCCCGGCAGCTCGCGGACCACCACGCGCAACCCGCTGGGCAGGGTCCAGCTGGAAAGCCGGCTCTGGTCGTCCAGGCTGCGGGCCTGGAAGTCGTCGGCCGCGGGCTCGGCCAGGCAAACTGCAACGACCAGGGCCGCGGGGACTGCGGCGGCCGTCAGGCGACGGAGCCGTCTCAAGCGCCACCTCGGTGGGGCTGGGGTTCACGGCGAGCGGGCCACGGCGTTGCCCGCATCAGGGCAAGGATGATAGAGTGTATCTTCTTCGGGCCGCGCTGTGCAGCGAATCGGCGCCTCCGTGGCCGGCTCCCGGCATCGCCGGGACGCCGGTGCGGGTTGCCGCATCCTCGGACGCGCGGCCGCGCCAGGCCGGCGGCGTCCTTGCTGGCGCAGTCATCGCCCGTGGTGCATCCTCGGGTTCCTGCCGACCACGGGGAGGTCCAACCGTGTCACCAGGCGTGGTCGTGACGGTGGTGGGCGCGCGCCCGCAGTTCGTCAAGGCCGCGGCCGTGTCGGGCCCGTTGCGCCGGCGCTGCCGGGAGGTCCTGGTCCACACCGGGCAGCACTACGACGACGAGATGTCGAAGGTGTTCTTCGACGAGCTCGGCCTGCCCCGCCCCGACATCCACCTGGGCGTGGGCTCCGGGACCCATGCCGAGCAGACCGCCCGCATGCTGGAGCGCCTGGAGCCCCGGCTGGCCGAGCTGCGGCCCCGCTGCGTCGTGGTCTACGGCGATACCAACACCACGCTGGCCGGAGCCCTGGCCGCGGCCAAGCTGGAGCTGCCGGTCGCCCACGTGGAGGCGGGGCTGCGCAGCTACGATCGCCGCATGCCCGAGGAGCTGAACCGCGTGGTGGCGGACCACCTCTCCACCCTGCTCCTGTGCCCCACCGAGACCGGGGTGAGCAACCTGGCGCGCGAGGGCATCACCCGCGGCGTCCACCTGGTGGGCGACGTGATGCGCGACGTGCTCGAGCGCTTCCTGCCGCAGGCCCGCGCCCGCTTCGAGGCCTGGCGCGCGCGCGGGCTCGAGCCGGGCGGCTTCGGCCTGATCACCGTCCATCGCGCGGGCAACACGGACGACGCCGCGACGCTGGGGGCCGTGGTGAGCGCGATCGAGACGGTGGACGATCCCGCGGTGTTCCCGGTGCACCCGCGCACCCGCGAGGCCCTCAAGCGGGACGGGGGCTGGAAGCGCCTGGAGGCCTGCCGGGGCCTGCGCGTGGTGCCCCCGCTGGGCTACCTGGAGTTCCTGGGGCTGCTCGCGCATGCGCGCTGGGTGGCCACCGATTCGGGCGGCGTGCAGAAGGAGGCCTACCTGCTGGGCGTGCCCTGCCTCACGCTGCGGGACCGCACCGAGTGGGTCGAGACCGTGGCCGACGGCTGGAACACCCTGCTGGGCGACGACCTGGGGCGGCTGGGCGCCGCGGTGCGCGACCTGCGGCCGCCCGACCGGCGCCACGACCGCTACGGGGACGGGCGCGCCGGCGAGCGCGTGGCCGAGCTGATCGCTTCGTGACCGGTCCCATGACCGAGCGCCGCCGGATCCTGGTCACGGGCGCCGCGGGCTTCATCGGCTCGCACCTGGTGGACGCGCTGATCGCGCGCGGCCATCACGTCGTGGGCTTCGACAACTTCTCCATGGGCAAGCGCGAGAACCTGGCGCAGCACGCCCGCGAGCCGCGCTTCCGGCTGATCGAGGGGGACGTGCGCGACGCGGCCGCGGTGCGCGCGGCCGCGCACGGCTGCGACCGCATCGCCCACCTGGCCGCCTTCAAGATCCCGCGCTACGGCAACTCCCTCACCACGCTGCTGGTGAACTCCTTCGGGACCGAGCTGGTGCTGGAGGCGGCGCGCGACACGGGGGCGAAGGTGGTGCTGGCCAGCACCTCGGACGTCTACGGCAAGAGCGCGCAGCTGCCCTTCCGCGAGGACGGCGACCTGGTGCTGGGCCCCTCCACCGGCCGGCGCTGGTCCTACGCGGTGTCCAAGCTCTACAACGAGCACCTGGCGTTCGCCTACCAGGAAGCCCACGGCCTGCGGGTGAGCGTGCTGCGCTTCTTCGGCGCCTACGGTCCGCGCCAGCACCGCAGCTGGTGGGGCGGGCCGCAGTCGGTGTTCATCGAGGCCATGCTGCGCGGGGAGAAGGTCCCCATCCACGGCGACGGCCGGCAGACGCGCACCTTCACCTTCGTGGAGGACACGGTGGCCGGCGTGGTGGCGGCCCTGGAGCGCGACCAGGCCAACGGCGAGATCCTCAACGTCGGGGGCGGGGTGGAGACCGACATCCTCTCCCTCGCCCTGCTCATCCACCGGCTGCTGGGCCTGCCGGGGGAGCCGCCGATCGAGATGGTGCCCTACGCGTCGTTCTCCAGGAACTACGAGGACGTGCGCCGGCGCGTGCCCCACACCGAGAAGGCCGAGCGCCTGCTGGGGGTGCGCGCCCAGGTGCCGCTCGAGGAGGGCCTGCGCCGCACCATCGCCTGGCAGCGGCCGCTGGTGGAGGCCGAGCTGCGGGCGCAGACGCCCTCATGAGCGCGCGCGCCGCTCCCGCCGCGACGCCCTGGCGCGGGGCCGGCTGGGCGCTGGCCGCCGTGCTCGCCGGCCAGCTCCTGCTCCACCTCCCGCTGCTCACCGAGCACCCCACCGGCTCCCATACCTGGCGCATGGCGGACACGGCCGCCATGGCGCGCCACTTCAACGAGGACGGCCGCCCGCTGTTCGGCCTGCGCATCGATTGGGACCGGGGGGAGAGCGGTCACCTGCAGACCGAGTTCCCCCTCTACACCTGGGCGGTGGGCTACCTGTGGGCGCTCACCGGCCCGCGCTTCCGCGCCGCCGAGCTGCTGTCGCTGGGCTTCATGCTCCTGGCCTACTTCTGCTTCTACCGCTTCGGGCGCCTGGTCGTGGGCGAGCGGGTGGCCGTGCTCGCCACCCTGGTGCTCGCCTCCATGCCGCTCGTCTTCTACTTCAGCGCGAGCCTGCAACCGGAGTCCCTGCTGCTGCTGTTCTCCTACGCCGCCCTGTGGGCCTGGACCTCCTACCTGCACCGGCCGCGCCCGGGCCCCCTCGCTGCCTGCGCGGTCGCCTTCAGCCTGGCGCTCTCGATCAAGCCCCAGACCCTGCTGCTCGTGGTCCCCATGTTCCTGCTGGGGCGCGGGTCGGGAGGGCTCCCGGGCCACTCCTGGCGCGGGCCGCTGCTCGCGCTCGTCGGGGCCTTCGTCCTCCCCCTGGCGTGGTTCGCCTACAGCCACCGGATCTACCTGCGGACCGGCAACTCCTTCGGGATCACCCAGAGCGGCGGCGCGGACAAGTTCTACTGGCTGCCCCACATGAGCGATCCGGCCTGGTGGGCGCGGCTCGTCACCCACGGCTCGATGTATTCGGTGGTGCTGCCGCTGCTGCCGTTCTTCCTGGTGGGCCTGTGGCGCGCCTGCCGCGAGTCCCGGCTGCGCTTCCTGGCCGGCTGGCTCCTGGCGGTGTTCGGATCCTTCGTCATCCTGGCCGAGGCCGTGTGGGTGATGAACTACTACATGCTGCCGCTGCCGGGCCCGGCCGCGCTGCTCGTGGCGCTCGGCATCGAGCGCGCCTGGGAGCGGGTCGGCGGCCCGGCCCGGGGGCGCGGCTGGACCCGGGCGTTGTGGGCGGTCGCGCTGGTGGCGCTGGCGCTGGGCGTGGCCGGCCTCCACCGACAACCACGCCGGCAACGCCGGCCACGGTTTCCGCATCCGCTTCCCCAAGCCCGATCCCCAGCGCCCCGAGGAGCGCTCCACCTCGCTGGTTGCCGTCTACGCCCCGGAGAAGACCC
>JBBIHL010000086.1:0-1855 GCA_037447075.1 Candidatus Eiseniibacteriota bacterium
GATCGGCATGTTCTTCGGCTCCTACCCGGCGTGGCGCGCGGCGCGACTCGACCCGATCGAGTCACTGCGCTACGAGTAGGTCGGCGGTGAAAGGGCTGCTGCTGCGCGAGACCCTGGGGATGGCGGGACGGGCGCTGGTCGCCAACCGGCTGCGGTCGCTGCTGGCGCTGCTGGGCATCGTGATCGGCGTGGGCACCGTGATCGGCATGGTGTCGCTCATCAACGGCTTCCAGCGCTCGTTCCAGCAGAACATCCAGTCCCTGGGCAACAACACCATCTACATCCGTCGCATCCGCCCGGGCGTGCACTTCGGCGGCGACGTGCCCGACAGCCTCAAGCAGCGCAAGGCCTTCACCATGGAGGACGCGCAGGCGATCCTGGACGGCGCGCCGGCCGTCCGGGCCATCTCGCCCTGGAAGTTCCCCTACAACGACCTGCGGCTGAGACACGGCGACAAGCGGACGCGTTTCACCTGGGTCGAGGGCACCAACCAGGACTACCTGCTCACCCGCGGCTACGACCTGGCGCGCGGGCGCTTCTTCACCCAGGAGGAGTGCGAACGTCGCGCCAACGTCGTCGTGCTGGGCAAGGACACCCGGGAGAGCCTGTTCGGCGATCGGAGCGGGCTCGGGCAGACCGTGCACATCGGCACCATCCCGTTCACCGTGATCGGCGAGTTCGAGCCCAAGGGCAGGTTCCTGGGCAGGAACTTCGACGAGCTGGCGACCATCCCCTACACGACCATTGACAAGTACTTCCCGGCCCCGCACGACGCCCCGCCCTGGTTCCCCAAGCGGGGCGAGCTCTTCCTCGACGCCATCGCCGTCTCGCCGGACCAGAACGAGCTGGCCCAGAAGCAGATCGCCGACATCCTGCGCGTCCGCCGGCACCTGCCCAGCAACAAGCCCAACGACTTCGTGGTGATGACCGACGACGCGTTCCTGCAGCTCTACCAGACCGTGACCGGCGGCATCGTGGCCGTCATGACCATGATCTCCTCGATCGCCCTGCTGGTGGGCGGGATCGGCGTCATGAACATCATGCTGGTGGCGGTGACCGAGCGCACCCGCGAGATCGGGGTGCGCAAGGCGGTCGGGGCTCCGCGCCGCGCCATCCTCACCCAGTTCCTGGTCGAGGCGGTGGTGCTCACCGCGGCGGGCGGCGCCACCGGCGTCCTGCTGGGGGCCGGGGTGTCGTGGCTGGTGCGGGCATTGAGCCACCTGCCCACCTACGTCTCGCCGTGGTCGGTGATCACCGGGCTGCTGTTCTCCGCCGTGGTCGGCGTGTTCTTCGGCCTCTACCCGGCGGTGCGCGCCTCGCGGCTGGATCCGGTGGAGTCGCTGCGCTACGAGTAGGAGGGCGGCCCCGTTCGCCGTGACGGTCGGCGTGGGCGCCGTGCCCTGCGCCGTCGCGGCCCCGTCGCTCACCCTGCTATGATGGTCGCGGCATGAGCACTCTGGTGGAGCCCGAGACCCCGCCCGATCGCGACCTCCATCCCGGCCTGCGCGACATCGTCATCCGGGGGGCCCGGGAGCACAACCTCAAGGACGTCTCCCTGCGGCTGCCCCGCCAGCGCCTGGTGGTCATCACCGGCGTCTCGGGCTCCGGCAAGTCCTCGCTCGCCTTCGACACCCTCTACGCCGAGGGGCAGCGGCGCTACGTGGAGTCGCTCTCCGCCTACGCCCGGCAGTTCCTGGGGCAGATGGAGAAGCCCGACGTGGATGCCATCGAGGGGCTCTCGCCGGCCATCGCCATCGAGCAGCGCACGGCGGGCTCCAATCCCCGCTCCACCGTGGCCACCATCACCGAGATCTACGACTACCTGCGCCTGCTCTTCGCCCGGCTCGGCACGCAG
>JBBIHL010000086.1:1873-9767 GCA_037447075.1 Candidatus Eiseniibacteriota bacterium
CCCCAAGTGCGGCACGCTCATGGCCCGCCAGACGGTCCAGGAGATGGTGGACGGGCTGATCGAGGACCTGGGAGGGAGGAAGATCTCGGTCCTCGCCCCCGTGGTGCGGGGTCGCAAGGGCGAATACCGCAAGGAGCTCCAGGACTACCTGCGCCAGGGCTACCTGCGCGCCCGGGTGGACGGGCGCTGGATCGAGCTCGAGGAGCCCCCCGCGCTGGCCCGCTACCGGCGCCACGACATCGAGATCGTGGTGGATCGCCTGGCCGTGGAGCCCTCCGCGGCCTCGCGGCTCGCCGAGGCGCTCGAGGCGGCGATCCGCCTGGGCAACGGGCTCGCCGTCGCCTGGGCCGGCGAAGGCGAGGAGCGCCTGCTCTCGCAGGGAGCCTCGTGCCCCCGCTGCGGGACCAGCGTGGAGACGCCGGCGCCGCGACTGTTCTCCTTCAACTCGCCCTACGGGGCCTGCAAGGGCTGCGACGGCCTGGGCACCCAGCTCAAGGTGGACCCGCGGCTGGTCGTACCCGACGAGTCGCTCTCGGTGGAGGCGGGCGCCATCACCGCCTGGGGCGACGCCACGGGCACCTGGTACGGGGGGACGCTGCGGGCCCTGGCCAGGCACTACGGCTTCTCGATGAAGACCCCCTGGAAGCGCCTGCCCGCGCGCATCCGCAAGCTGCTTCTCTACGGCTCGGAGTCGGAGACCATCCGCTTCGAGTATCGCACCCGGAAGGGCTCCAGCTTCATCCACCACGGCACCTTCGAGGGGGTCATCAACAACCTGGAGCGCCGCTACCGGGAGACCGCCTCCGAGCCGGTGCGCGAGAAGATCGGCAGCCTCATGAACCCCACGCCCTGCCCCGCCTGCGGGGGCGCCCGGCTGCGCCCGGAGAGCCTGGCCGTCAAGGTGGACGGCCTCGACATCTCCCGGTGGTGCGCGCTGGCGGTGTCGGACGCCCGCGAGCGCGCGGGCCGCCTGCGCTTCGCCGGCTCGCAGGCCCTGATCGCCGCACCCATCCTGAAGGAGCTGGGCGGACGGCTGGGGTTCCTGGAGGACGTGGGCCTGGGCTACCTCACGCTGGACCGCGCCGCGGCCACCCTGGCCGGGGGCGAGGCGCAGCGCATCCGCCTGGCCACACAGATCGGCTCCCAGCTCACCGGAGTGCTCTACATCCTGGACGAGCCCTCGATCGGGCTTCACCACCGCGACAACCGCAAGCTGCTCGACACGCTGCTGCGCCTGCGCGACCTGGGCAACACGGTGGTGGTGGTGGAGCACGACCGCGACACCATCGAGGCCGCCGACTGGGTGGTGGACCTGGGTCCGGGGGCGGGACGCCACGGCGGGGAGGTGGTGGCCGAGGGCCCGCCCGCCTCGCTCTCCGCCCAGCCCGCCTCGCTCACCGGGCGCTACCTGTGCGGGGCGGCCGCCATCCCGGTGCCGGCCCGGCGGCGCGCGGGCAACGGCCAGGCCCTGGAGGTGCTCGGCGCCTCGGCCCACAACCTCAAGCACATTGACGTGCGCTTCCCGCTGGGCGCCTTCACCTGCGTGACCGGCGTGTCCGGGTCGGGCAAGAGCACCCTGGTGAACGACATCCTCCACGCCGCGCTGGAGCGCAAGCTGGGAGGCGGGGGCGCGTTCCCCGCGGCCCATCGGGGCCTGCGCGGCGCCGAGCAGCTGGACCGCCTCGCCTACGTGGACCAGTCGCCCATCGGCCGCACGCCGCGCTCGAATCCGGCCACCTACACGGGCGTGTTCACCTTCATCCGCGACCTCTTCGCGCGCCTGCCGGAATCGCGCGTGCGCGGCTACGCGCCGGGCCGCTTCTCGTTCAACGTCAAGGGCGGCCGGTGCGAGGCCTGCGCCGGAGACGGCATGGTCAAGATCGAGATGCACTTCCTGCCCGACGTCTACGTGCACTGCGAGGTGTGCCGGGGGAGGCGCTACAACCGCGAGACCCTGGAGGTGCAGTACAAGGGGCGCTCGATCGCCGACGTGCTCGAGATGACGGTGGAGGAGGCCCTGGATTTCCTGGGGGCCGTCCCCCCCATCCGGCGGAAGCTCGAGACCCTGCGCGACGTGGGCCTGGGCTACATCCAGCTGGGGCAGTCGGCCACCACGCTCTCGGGCGGGGAGGCGCAGCGGGTCAAGCTGGCCACCGAGCTCTCCAAGCAGTCCACCGGCCGGACGCTGTATCTTCTGGACGAGCCCACCACGGGCCTGCACTTCGAGGACGTGCGCGCCCTGCTGGGAGTGCTCCAGGCGCTTGTGGACCGCGGGAACACGGTGATCGTCATCGAGCACCAGCTCGACGTGATCAAGAGCGCCGACTGGATCGTTGACTTGGGACCGGAAGGCGGCGACCGGGGCGGGAGCGTGGTCGCGGCCGGACCCCCGGAAGCCGTGGCGCGGGCCAAGGGGTCCTACACCGGGGAGGCCTTGCGCCAGGTGCTCAGAACATGAATCCCACGATGGCAACGACCGAGGTGGCGCGAACGGCTCCGGCCGCTCGCACGCGCACCATGAACGCGGTGGTCAAGGCCGCCGCCGGCCCCGGGGCCGAGATCCGGGAAGTGCCCGTCCCGGCCTGCGGGGCGGGCGAGCTGCTGCTGCGGGTGCTGCGCGCGGGGGTGTGCGGCACGGACCTGCACATCTTCAACTGGGACCGCTGGTCGCAGGGGCGCATCCGTCCCCCCGTGACCCTGGGCCACGAGTTCGTGGGCGAGGTGGTGGAGGTGGGGGCGGGGGTGGCCGACTTCAAGCCCGGCGAGCACGTCTCGTGCGAGAGCCACATCATCTGCGGGATCTGCCTGGCCTGCCGCACCGGCAACGGCCACGTGTGCGAGCGCACTCGCATCCTGGGGGTGGACGTCAACGGGGGCTTCGCCGAGTACGTGGCGGTGCCCGCGGTCAACGCCTGGCACGCGCCCCGCAACATCCCGCTCGAGGCCGCCGCGGTCATGGAGCCGCTCGGCAACGCCGTGCACACGGCCTTCGCGGGGGAGCTCTCCGCCCGCAACATCGCCGTCACCGGCTGTGGCCCCATCGGGCTGTTCGCGGTGGGCGTGGCGCACGCCGCCGGGGCCGCCCACGTGTTCGCCAGCGACGTCTCGCCCTATCGTCTGGAGCTGGCCCGGCGCATGAAGGCCGACGCGGTCATCGACGTCGCGCGCGAGAACTTCGTGGAGCGCGTGATGGCGCTCACCCAGGGGCGCGGGCTGGACGGCGTGCTCGAGATGTCGGGCAACCCGCAGGCGGTGCGCGACGGGCTGTCGGCGCTGCGCAACGGCGGACGGCTCTCGCTGCTGGGGCTTCCCACCGAGCCCTTCGAGCTGGACTGGAACCGGCTGGTGATCTTCAAGGGCATCACCCTGCACGGCATCATCGGCCGGCGCCTGTACGAGACCTGGTACCAGATGGACAACCTGCTCACCTCGGGCCGCCTGGACGTGCGCCCCGCCATCACCCACGTCATGCCGATGGAGCGGTTCGCCGACGCCATCGGGCTGCTGCAGTCGGGCAAGGCGGGCAAGGTGGTCCTGGTGCCGTGGGGTCAGGAGGGATAGATGCGGGCCGCGTGGGCGGCTGGTGCCGCCCTGCCCGAGTTCGTCGTCCCCCAGAGGCTGGACCGTCGGCCCCGGCCGCTGCCCGGGGAGTGGCGCCCGAGTACCCGAAGCCCGCTCGCGAGGCCGGCGTGCAGGGCACCGTCGTCGTGGCCGCGCTGGTGTGCCGCGACGGACAGGTCCTGGACACCCGAATCCTGAAGTCCGTCCCCATGCTGGACCAGGCCGCGTCCGACGCGGTGCGGCAGTGGCGGTTCCGGCCGGCGCTGCGGGACGGGATGCCCGTGGCGACCTGGATCGAGGTGCCGATCCGCTTCCGCCCCTATTGAGATCGTCAGGAGCCACCCATGTTCGATTCCGTGAAGCCACAGCTCGAAGCGGAACTCCAGGGCATTCGCGAGGCGGGCCTGTGGAAGGACGAGCGCGTGCTGGCCTCGCCCCAGGGACCCGAGGCCACGCTGGCCGACGGGCGCAAGGTGCTGGTGTTCTGCGCCAACAACTACCTGGGGCTCTCGTCCCATCCCCGGGTGCTGGAAGCGGCCCACGAGGCCATGCGCGCCCGCGGCTACGGCCTTTCCTCGGTGCGCTTCATCTGCGGCACCCAGGACCTGCACAAGGCCCTGGAGCGGAAGCTCGCCGCCTTCCTGGGGACCGATGACGCCATCCTGTTCGCCGCCTGCTTCGACGCCAACGGAGGGGTCTTCGAGCCCCTGCTCGGGGAACAGGACGCCGTGATCTCCGATGCCCTCAACCACGCCTCCATCATTGACGGCATCCGGCTGTGCAAGGCGCAGCGCTGGCGCTACGAGCACGCCGACATGAGTGACCTGGAGCGCTGCCTGGAGGAGGCGGGGGCCAAGGGCTGCCGGCGCAAGGCGATCGCCACCGACGGGGTGTTCAGCATGGACGGCGACGTGGCCAACCTCAAGGCCATCTGCGACCTGGCCGACCGCCACGGCGCGCTGGTGATGGTGGACGACTGCCACGCCACCGGGTTCCTGGGCGCCACCGGGCGTGGCTCGGCCGAGCATTGCGGCGTGATAGGGCGGGTGGACATCGTGACCGGCACGCTGGGCAAGGCCCTGGGCGGCGCGCTGGGCGGCTTCATCACCGGGCGGCAGGCCATCATCGACCTCCTGCGCCAGCGGGCGCGGCCCTACCTGTTCTCCAACACCCTCCCACCCGCCGTGGTGGGCGGCTCGATCGCGGTGCTGGACCTGCTCTCCCGGACCACCGAGCTGCGCGACCGGCTGGAGGAGAACACCCGGCGCTTCCGGGCGGCCATGACGCGGGCCGGCTTCGAGATCAAGCCGGGGAGCCATCCGATCGTGCCCATCATGCTCTACGACGAGAAGCTGGCGCACGACATGGCGCGCCGCCTGCTGGACGAGGGCATCTACGTGGTCGGCTTCTCGTTCCCGGTGGTGCCGCGCGGCCAGGCCCGCATCCGGGTGCAGCTCTCGGCCGCGCACGAGCCCCGGCACATCGACCGGGCGGTCGCCGCCTTCACCAAGGTGGGGCAGGAGCTGGGGGTGCTGAAGGCCGCGGCGCGCTGATCGCGAGGGCCCTCTGGCCTGCGGTTGCCTTGACCGCCCCCGGGCCATCCGGTAGTTTTCGCGCGTTTGCCCGTCCCGGAGCCGACCGTGCAGCCCGCCACCACGCTGAAACGCACGCCCTTCTACGAGTTCCACCGCGCCGCGGGCGGCAAGCTCATCGAGTTTGCCGGCTTCGAGATGCCGGTGCGCTATACCGGCGACGTGCGCGAGCACCTCTGCGTGCGCCGGGGAGCCGGCCTCTTCGACATCTCCCACATGGGCGAGTTTCAGGTGAGCGGCCCGGGGGCACTCGACTTCCTCAACCGCGCCGTCACCAACGACGTGGGCGCGCTGGCGGTGGGCCAGGCCCTCTACTCGCCCATGTGCCGTCCCGATGGGGGCATCGTAGATGATTTGCTGGTCTATCGTTTCGCCGACCGCTTCATGGTGGTCGTGAACGCCTCCAACATCGCCAAGGACTTCGCATGGCTGCGGAGCCAGTGTCCCCCCGGGGTGACCCTGGAGGACCGCTCGGACGCGACCGCGCTGCTCGCGGTGCAGGGGCCCCGGGCGCCCGAGGTCCTCCGCGGGCACGTCCCGGACGCCGCCCTGGAGCTGGGCTACTACCGCTTCATGAGCGGGCCGCTCTTCGGCGTGGACGCGGTCATCTCACGGACCGGCTACACCGGCGAGGACGGGTTCGAGCTCTACTTCGAGGCGCCGGGCGCGGCCGCCGTGTGGGAAGGCCTGCTCCGGTCGGGCCGACCGATCGGCCTCGAGCCCGTGGGACTGGGCGCGCGCGATACGCTGCGCCTGGAGATGGCCTACATGCTCTACGGCAACGACATTGACGACACCACCTCGCCGCTCGAGGCGGGCCTGGGGTGGACGGTGAAGCTCGACAAGGGGGACTTCGTCGGCCGGGCCGCGATCCTGGCGCAGAAGGAGCGCGGCCTGGAGCGCAAGCTGGTGGGCCTCGAGCTGGAGGGCCGCCGCGCGGCCCGGCCCGGCATGCCCATCGAGGCCGACGGGCGGACGATCGGACGCGTGACCAGCGGCTCCCACAGCCCCTCGCTCGAGCGGCCGATCGGCATGGGCTACGTGGAGAGCGGCCGGAGCGCGCCGGGGACCGAGCTGGTGGTGCGGGCCGGCGAGACGGCGCTCAAGGGGCGGGTGGTGCCGCGGCCCTTCTACACGCGCGGCTCGCGGCGGACCTGACGCCGAAGGAGGGGTCTTGGGATACCCGGACGACGTGCGCTACACGGCGGAGCACGAGTGGGCGCGCCTGGAGAACGGCATCGCCACCGTGGGCATCACCAGCTACGCGAGCGAGCAGCTGGGCGACATCGTCTACGTCGAGCTGCCGGCGGTGGGGAAGAAGCTCGAGGCCATGAAGCCCTTCGGCGTGATCGAGGCGGTGAAGACGGTGAGCGACCTGTTCGCGCCGGTGGCCGGCGAGATCGTGGAGGTGAACGCGGCCCTGGCCGACGACCCGGCGCTCGTCAACCAGGAGCCCTACGGGCGCGGCTGGATGGTGCGCATCCGCCCGACCCGCCCCGAGGACGTGCAGTCCCTGCTCAGCGCGGCCGACTACGCCCGGCTGGTCCAGGAGAAGCAGGGATGAGCTTCGTCGGCCTGACGCGCGACGAGGAGCAGCAGATGTTCCGCGAGATCGGCGTCGGCCGGTTCGAGGACCTGCTGGCCGCGGTTCCGGCCGAGGCGCTGCTCGACCGGCCCCTGGAGATTCCCGGCCCCCTGTCGGAGATCGAGCTGCGCCGCCTGCTCGGCGAGTGGGCGGCCGCCAACGACGCGGGGCGGGCGGTCTCGTTCCTGGGGGGCGGCCTCTACGACCACTACATCCCGGCCGCCGTGAACGCGCTGGCGATGCGCTCGGAGTTCGCCACCGCCTACACTCCCTACCAGGCCGAGGTGGCCCAAGGCTCGCTCACCGCCATCTTCGAGTTCCAGAGCATGGTGGCCGAGCTGACCGGGTGCGAGGTGGCCAACGCCTCGCTCTACGACGGCGCGACCGCGGTGGCGGAGGCGGCGCTGCTGGCGCGCCACCACACCGGGCGGACGCGGGTGGTGGTGGCCGGCGCGCTGCATCCCCACCACGTGGACGTGCTGCGCACCTACCTGGACAACCGCGCGCTCACCCTGGTGCCCGACCGCGGCGGCCAGTGCGCGCCCGAGGATCTCGAAGGGGCCCTGGGCGCGGACGTGGCCTGCGTGGTCTACCAGCATCCCAACTTCCTCGGGCTGCTCGAGAGCCCGCACACCCTGCACAAGCTCGCGCACGACGCCGGGGCGCTGGCGGTGGCGTGCTGCGACCCCATCGCGCTCGCCCTGCTGGAGCCGCCCGGGCACTCCGGGGCGGACATCGTGGTGGGGGAGGGCCAGTGCCTGGGCAACCCGCCCAGCTTCGGCGGCCCGCTGCTGGGCCTGTTCGCCTGCCGCCGGTCGCTGGTGCGGCGCGTCCCGGGGCGGCTGGCGGCGCAGACGGTGGACGGGCAGGGCCGCCGCGGCTTCGTGCTGACCCTGCAGACCCGCGAGCAGCACATCCGCC
Organism: Candidatus Eiseniibacteriota bacterium; assembly: GCA_037447075.1. Lineage (GTDB taxonomy): Bacteria > Eisenbacteria > RBG-16-71-46 > RBG-16-71-46 > RBG-16-71-46 > JBBIHL01. The sequence continues at coordinate 9,533 of JBBIHL010000086.1, forward strand.
GCGAGAAGGCCACGTCGAACATCTGCACCAACCAGGGGCTGCTGGCGTTGCGCGCCACCATCTACCTGGGGCTGCTCGGCAAGGAAGGCCTGCGCGAGGTGGCCGAGCTGTGCGTGCAGAAATCCCATCACGCGGCGCGCCGGGCCGCGGCCGTCCCCGGCTACCGGCTGGCGCTCGACGGCTCCTTCTTCCGGGAGTTCGTGCTCGAGTGCCCGGTGGACGCGGCCGAGGTGGT
>JBBIHL010000087.1:0-9755 GCA_037447075.1 Candidatus Eiseniibacteriota bacterium
ACTCCGCGCTGTCCTACGCCGTCTGGCTGGAGCAGTCGGGTCGCCGCCCGCTGGCGGCCCGCGGCCTGCTCCTGCGGGCGCGCGCCCTGGACGCGCGCGGCGACCTGGCGCCGGCGCTCGACGCCTACCAGGCCTTCCTGGAGCGCTTTCCGCAGATGGACGCCCTGTGCGCCGGCGCGCTCGGGCGCCGGGGGGCGCTGTTCGAGAAGCAGGGGCGCTGGGAGCTGGCCCGGACCGAGTATCATACGCTGGCCGCGCGCTTCCCGGCGACCCGAGAGGCCATGGACGCCCTCCTGCACGTCGCCGCCTACTATGCCGCGGCCCGGGACAGCGCCGCGGCGCGCAGCGAGGCGCGGGCCGGGATCGAGCGGCTCGACGGTCTCATCCGGCTGTACCGCAATACGGAGGTGGAGGCGATGGCGCGGCGCACCCAGGCGGACCTGCACCTGACCGTGGCCGACTGGCCGGCGGGGTTCCGCAGCCTGAGCGAGCTGTGGGCGCGCTACCGCACCACGCCGCTGGGGGAGGCCGCGGCCTTCCGGGCGGCCGGGCTGGCGGAGGAGCGCCTGAACGACCGGGAGAGCGCCCTGCGGTTGTACCGCGAGCTGGCCGAGGACGCCCCCAGCGAGCGAGGCCGCGCGCGGGCGCGCGCCTACGCCGGGCGTCTCGCCCGGGCGGAGGGCTGATGGGCGTGGCTCCGCTGCAGTCCGCGCTCGCCACCGCCAGCGCCATGCTGGCCGCCCTCATCGGCGTGCTCGCGCTGCTGCGGCGCGGTCAATGGGTGACCAGCCTGCTGTTCTCCTCCAGCTTCCTGGCGGTGGCGGCGTTCCAGGCGGGCACCCTCGGCCTGCTCCGGGCGAGCGATCCCACTCCCGCGCGGGCGTGGGCCACCTACCTGACGACCATCTCGTCGCTCTCCGCCTGGCTCTGGCTCGCCCTCAGCCTGGTGCTGGGCCGGCCCGATCCCCGGGCGCAGCTGCGGTCGGCCCGCTTCGTCCTGGCCTTCGCCCTGCTGGCCAGCGTCACCTTCTTCGTGGTGGCGCACACCCCGTGGGTGGTGAACCGGGTGGAGCGCAGCGGCGCGGAGTGGGTGCTGGTCCTGGGCTCGCTGGGCAAGATCTGCCTGATGTACCTGGTGGCCGTGATGGTGGCCGTGCTCATGAACCTGGAGAGCACGCTGCGCATCGCCCCGCCCTCGGCGCTGCGGCGGCTGCGGCCCATGCTCCTCGCCTTCGTCCTGGCCATCTTCTACAACCTCTACGTGGTGAGCACCGGGCTGCTCTACGGGCAGCTCCGCGCCGGGGTGGTGGCGGCCGGCGCGGTGCCGGTGTTCGCCGCGGGCGTGATCACCGCCTTCGCCCTGGCCCGCCACCGGCTCTCCGACATGAGCCTGCCGCTGGCGCGGCCGGTGCTCTACTACTCGTCGGTCTCCCTCACGCTGGCGGGGGCGTTCCTGCTCGCCATGGCGGCGCTCTCCAAGGTGCTGCCGGTGCTCTCGCCCGAGTGGAAGCGCTGGGTGAGCGTGCTGTTCTACGTGCTGGCCGGCGGAGGGGGCCTGGTGCTCACCTTCTCGCCGCGGGCGGCGCGCCGGGTGAAGCGGTTCGTGGACCGCAACTTCTACGCGAACCGCTACGACTACCGGCGGGAGTGGGAGCGCGTCAGCCGCGCGCTCTCGCCCACGGCGCGCCCCGAGGCCGTGTGCCTGCAGATCGTGGAGCTGATGCGCGCGGTCTTCGAGACGGAGAGGGTAGCCATCTACCTGCGCGACGACCGCAGCGACCGCTACCTGTGCATCTCGGACCCCACGGCTCCGGAGCTCCCGGCGGGCAATCCGCTGCTGGGCGAGCTGGCGCGGAGCCGGGAGCCCCTGGTCTTCTCCGCGCTGGCCGACGACCTCGACTACATCCCGCTGGTGGTGGAGAACCGGGCGCTGATCGTGGCGCTGCAGGCCGAGGCCTGCGTCCCGCTCTGGGTGGGGGAGGAGCTCGTGGGGTTGATGTGGCTGGGCGCCAAGAAGAGCGGCGAGGGCTTCAGCCAGGAGGACGTGGAGTTCATGTCCACCATGTCGCGCCAGCTGGCCGGGGCGCTGTGGTTCGCCCGGCTCGGCGAGCAGTTGGCCGAGACCCGGCAGCTCGAGTCGCTCCACCGGCTGTCGAGCTTCGTCCTGCACGACATCAAGAACCAGGTCTCGGGGCTCTCGCTCATGCTGGAGAACGCGCAGCGGCATCTGCACGACCCCCAGTTCCAGCGCGACGCCCTGGCGGTGGTGGCCCGGACCGTCGAGAACCTGCGCGAGCTCATGACGCAGGTCTCGGGCGTGGCCCGGCCGGCGCGGCTCGTGCGCGAGCGCTGCCGGGCCGGGGAGCTGGTGCGGGAGGCGCTGGAGAAGTGCGGCCTGCAGACGGAGTCCGGCGGCGAGCTGCGCGTGGAGCTGGATTGCCCGCGCGACGGCGAGGTGGAGGTGGACCCGCGCCTCATCCATCGCGTGCTCGTGAACCTCCTCACCAACGCGCGGGAGGCCCTCAACGGCCGGGGCCTGATCCGCGTGGGCGTGGCGCTCGACCCCGGGCCGGCCGGCGGGTTGAGCATCGCGGTGAGCGACAACGGGCGCGGCATGAGCGCCGACTTCATCCGGGAATCGCTGTTCCGTCCCTTCGCCAGCACCAAGCCGGCGGGGCTCGGCATCGGGCTCGTGCAGAGCAAGAGCATCGTCGAGGCGCACGGCGGTCGCATCGAGGTCGAGAGCCAGTCCGGGCGGGGGACCACGTTCGTGGTGCGCCTCCCGCACCGGGAGTCGCCGGCCTCCCAGGAGAACGCGGCACATGGCGGCTGAGAAGATCCTGATCGTGGACGACGAGGAGTCCATTCGCACGCAGCTGCGCTGGGCGCTCTCCGAGGAATTCGAGGTCCACACGGCGGCCAACCGCGAGGAGGCGCTCAAGATCCTGCGCGAGCACAAGCCCGCCGTGGTCACGCTGGACCTGGCGCTGGACGCGGCCGGCCTGCACCCCGAGCAGGGCCTGGAGCTGCTCGACACCATCGTCGAGCACTTCCCGCTCACCAAGGTCATCATGGTGACCGGGAACGAGAGCCGCGAGAACGCCCTGCTCGCCATCCGGCGCGGGGCGGTGGACTACTACTCCAAGCCCATCCAGCTCGACGAGCTGCGGGTGATCCTGCGCCGCGCCCTCCACGTGCAGCGGCTCGAGGCCGACGGGCAGCTCGGTGCCGCGATGGGGCCCAAGATCTACCATCGGATGATCGGCGAATCGCAGGCCCTGCGCAAGGCCTTCGCCCTGATCCAGCGCGTGGCCCCCACCGACGCGACCGTGCTGGTGGTGGGCGAGAACGGGACCGGCAAGGAGCTGGCCGCCCACGCGATCCACGAGGCCAGCCGGCGCCGCAACGGCCCGTTCGTGCCCATCAACTGCGGCGCCATCCCCGAGAACCTGCTGGAGAGCGAGCTGTTCGGGCACGAGCGCGGGTCCTTCACCGACGCCTACCGCTCCCGCGAAGGCAAGTTCGAGGTGGCCAACGGCGGCACCGTGTTCCTCGACGAGATCGGCGAGCTGCCCGTCCAGCTCCAGGTCAAGCTGCTCCGCTTCCTGCAGGACCACGTCATCGAGCGCGTGGGCGGCCGGGAGCCGCTGCGCCTGGACGTGCGCGTGGTGGCGGCGTCCAACCGCGACCTCAAGCAGGCCATCCAGACGGGGCGCTTCCGCGAGGACCTCTTCTACCGGTTGAGCGTGCTCACCATCCCCATGCCCCCGCTGCGCGAGCGGGACCACGACGTGCGGCTGCTGGCCGACTACTTCCTGGATTTCTACGCCCGTCGCTTCGAGCGCAAGCTCAAGGGGTTCACGCAGGCGGCGCTGCGCTCCCTCCAGACCCATCCCTGGCCGGGAAACGTGCGCGAGCTGGAGAATCGCATCCAGCGCGCCGTGATCCTCGCCCAGGACGCCTACCTGCGGCCGGAGGACCTGGACCTGGAGGAGGGCCGGACCGAGACGCAACGGACCCTGCAGGAGGCGCGCGACGCGGTGGAGCGCCAGCTGGTGCTCGAAGCGCTGGTGCGCAACGCCGGCAACGTCACGCGCGCGGCGCGCGACATCGCGGTGAGCCGGCCCACCTTCCACGACCTGCTGCGCAAGCATGCCATCGACCCCAGCCGCTACCGCCATCCGGGAGCGGCCCGTCCCGAAGGCGGCAACGGCGAGGCCGCCAAGGAGGCTTCGTGAGACATCATGCCCGGAACCCCGTCCCCGTCCCCCGGCGTCCCGCGGCCCGCGGCCGCTGCCGGTGGCGCCCCGTCCCCTGTGCGGGGCTGCTGTTGCTCGGCTGGGCCGTCGGCGCCCCGGCGCAGGAGCCGGCCGCCGCTCCCGCGCTGCCCGTGGGCTCGCTGGCGATCGTCTCCCAGCCGGCGGGCGTGGGCGTGCGCCTGGTGGGCGAGCAGGTGATCGAAGGGCGCACGCCGCTCGTGCTGTCGCGCGGGCTGGCCGGGCGCTACCGCGTGATGGGGATGCAGGACGGCTACGAGACCTGGCGGCGCACCATCTACCTGGACGGGTTGAGCGCCGACTCGCTCTTCATGAAGCTGAGCGCCAAGCAGGCGCTGCGTGCCGGCGCGCGCTCGGCCTTGTTGCCGGGCTGGGGCCAGTTCTACTCGGGCCGGCCGGCGAGCGGCTGGGCCTACCTGCTGCTCGGCCTCTCGGCGGGGACCCTGCTGGCCGTGGAGGAGTTCGTCTACCAGGACCGGGTGGACGACTACGAGACGGCGCGGGAGGCGTATCGCGCCGCCGCCACGGCCCAGGAAGTACAGCTGGCCTACGAGGCCTACCGGACGGCGGCGCGGCGGGCCGAGGACGCGTTCGAGAACCGGCGCCGGGCCGCCTACGCGGCGGCCGGGGTCTGGGGGATCAACCTGCTCGATTCCATCGTGCTCTTCCGCGGGCCCGGCCAGGGGAGCTGGACGATCGGCGGGGGGGTGAAGCCCGCTCCGGGCGGGGGCGAGCCTGCCCTCGCGTTGAGGAGGACGTTCTGATGCGCCACGCGACTCCAGGGCTGCTGTTCGCCGCATGCGCTCTGGCCGCCGCCTGCGGCTGCTCGCGCCAGCACGTGGTGGACCCGCCGCGGGACAGCGCGCTAGACCCCGGCAACCCGGGCGCGGCGCGCGACCCCGGCCGGCCGGGCGGGCTGACCGCCGAGGTGGGGAGCGGTCAGGCCGGCCTGCGATGGACCATTGCGGATCCATCCCGGGTGAGCTACTTCCGCATCTACCGCCAGAGTGAGCGGGAGGCCGAGTTCTCCCTGGCCGACACCTCCGCCGCGCAGGCCAAGACCGTGTTCGGCCTTCAGGACGGGCTCGACTACCTCTTCCAGGTGGCGGCGGTCAACCCGGCGGGATACGAAGGCCGCCGCTCGGATGCGCTCGTGGTGCGGCCGGGCCCTGCGGGGGTGAGCATCAACGCGGGCGCCCGCCGCGCCAACAGCCTCGCGGTGGTGCTCACGCTCTCGCCGCCTTCCGGGGCCACGCGGGTCGCGGTGGCGAACCTGGCCAGCTTCGCGGACTCGGCCGTGTTCGAGCTGGCCGCGACCCGGGCCTGGACCCTGTCCAGCGGACCGGACGGAGTCCGCACCGTCTACGTCCGCTACCGCGACGCGCTGGGCAACTCCGCCGCCACCTCCGACGACATCCTCCTGGACCGCCTGGCCGAGATCTCCGCCGTCACCGAGAACTCGGGCGGCGCGGCGATGCTCGAGGGGCAGACCGTCCGCTTCACGCTCGCCAGCGGGGAGGCGGAAGGCGCGGCCACCGTGGACATCGGCGGCGCCCGCTCGGGGCTGCGGCTCTTCGACGACGGCACCCACGGCGACGCCGCCGCCGACGACGGCGTCTACACGCTGGACTACGTGATCGAGCCGGGGGTGGAGGCCAATGCCGCGGCGGTGGTGGGGCGCTTCACCGACGCGGCGGGGAACGTCGCCACCCGCGCCGCGTCCACGACGCTCACCATCCAGAACACTCCGCCCGTGGCCATCACCGCGGTGGTCCCGGTCAGCACCAGCGCCCTCAACGTGTTCTGGAGCCCGAGCGGGGCGCCGGACTTCGCCTCCTACCGCCTGTGGCGCGCGGAGACCCGCAACGTGCTGACGGCTCCGACCCGCGCGGTGGCGACCACGGTCTCGAGCCGGACCAATACCAGCTTCCAGGACGGCGGCCTCAAGGAGGACTTCCGCTACTACTACCTGGTCGAGGTGGTGGACGCCGGCAACCTCGCGTCGCCCGGCCCGCCGGACTCGGCCGTGACCCTGAACGACTTCCCCACGCCGGTGGTGGTGGACACGGTGAGCACCGTGGGGACCGACCGCGCCTTGCTCACCTGGTCCAGGAACCAGAACACCGACTTCGCCGCCTACCGCGTCTACCAGTCCACCACGCCGGGCGCGGACACCACCCGTACCCTGGCGGCAACGGTCGCCAACCAGTCCACTGCCTACCGCGACGTGACGGGCCTGCTGCCTTCGACCACCTACTACTTCAGGGTCTACGTGGTGGACCGCTCGGGGCGGCAGGTCCCCAGCAACGAGGTGGACGCGCGCACGCCGCCGTAGGGGGCCGACGCGCGACTCCAAAAGCGAGGCGGCCCCGCCGCGATTCGAGGCGGGGCCGCCAAAGTTCAAGGGGGACGTCGTTCTCAGACTCGCGGGCCGCACGCGAAGTTCATCGAACTAGCCCCCCAAACGCACCCGTATAGATGCCCCAGCCCGGGGCCGGGTTCCACCGATTTCTGGATCGGGCGCCGCACGCTCCGCAATCTTGGCATGTCCTTGACACCCGCCCGGGCGGACGCACGTGTAGGCGAAGTCTGATATGCGCGCCGGAGTTCGCCTCCCCGCGCGGGACCCACCGCGTTCAGGTGCGCGGCCGCCCGGCCAGCGCCCGCAGGCAGCGGCCGCAGAGCTCCGGGTGGGCCGGGTTCTCGCCCACGTCGGCGCGGTAGGTCCAGCAGCGCTCGCAGCGCGGCCGGGAGGTGCGCCCGGCCTCCACGCGCCAGGCGGGGCCCTCGGCGACGCGCACCTCCGACACGATCAGGAAGGAGGCGAGCTCGCCCCGGTAGCGCGCCAGCCGCTGCGCGCTCGGGCGGTCCAGCGTGAGGGAGACCTCCGCCGCGGCGGTCGTGTTGAGGGCCTCCTGCGCGCGCAGCGGCTCCAGGGTCGCGTAGACCGCGTCGCGGACGCGCATGAGCAGTTCCCAGTCCTCCTCCCACTCGGGCTCGGGCCGCGGCGGCGCGGGCCAGCGGGCGAGGTGGACGCTCGGGCTTTCCGCGACCAGCGCCGGATGGCTCTGCCAGGCCTCCTCCGCCGTGAAGACCAGCACTGGCGAGGCCGCCACGGACAGGTCGTGCAGGGCGGCCCACAGCACGGACTGGGCCGAGCGGCGTTCGGGGTCGGAAGGGGCCAGCGTGTAGAGCCGGTCCTTGGCCAGGTCGAGGAACAGCTTGGAGAGGTCCACCGTGCACACGTCGAGCAGCTTGTCGGCGGCCCGGTGGAAGAGGTTGGCCTCGTAGTCCTCCCGCATCCCCTCCAGGCGGGCGGCGAGCCGCGAGCGGAACAGGCGGTCCACCCGGGTCATGCGCTCGGGCGGCAGGGCCTGGTCCGGGGTGAAGTCGTGGAGGTTGCCGAGCAGGAAGCGCAAGGTGTTTCGCACCTTGCGATAGGCCTCCGCCACCCGCGCCATGATCTCCTCGCCCACGCGCACGTCGTTGCGCCAGTCGGTGGCGAGCGCCCACCAGCGCACGATGTCGGCGCCGAAACGACCCACGAGCTCCTGCGGGCTGACCACGTTGCCCAGGGACTTGTGCATGGCCTTCCCCTCGGCGTCGAGCACCCAGCCGTGAGTGAGCACGTCCGTGTAGGGCGCGCGGGCGCGCAGCCCCGCCGAGACCATGAGCGAGGAGTTGAACCAGCCGCGGTGCTGGTCCGGCCCCTCGAAGTAGACCACCCGGCCCCCGTCGCGCTCGCCGCGCTGCCAGACCTGGTCCAGCTCCGGGTGGGTGCCGCGCGCCGCGTGGTGCGTCGCGCCCGAGTCGAACCATACGTCGAGGATGTCGGTCTCCTTGCGGAAGGGCCCGGCCGCCCCGCACCCCTCGCAGGCGAAGCCCTCGGGCAGGAAGCTCTCCACCGGGTCCTCGAACCAGGCGTCGGAGCCCTGCTCGCGGGTGCGTTGCGCCGCCCGCGCGATCACGCGGGAGTCCAGCAGGGCGCGGCCGCAGCCCTCGCAGTAGACGGCCGGGATGCCGACGCCCCAGGACCGCTGCCGCGACAGGCACCAGTCGGGGCGGTTGCGGACCGACTCGCGGATGCGGTTCTGGCTGGAAGGCGGATCCCAGCGCACCGCGGACTCGATCAGCTCCAGGCAGCGCCGGCGGTGCCCGTCGTGGTCGATGATCATGAACCACTGGTCGGTGGCGCGGAAGATGACGGGACGCTTGCAGCGCCAGCAGTGGGGATACGAGTGCCGCAGCCGGCCCTGCCCGAGCAGGATCCCGCGGCGCTCGAGCAGCCCCATGACGTCGCCGTCCACCTCGAGCACGCTGCGGCCGACGAAGGGCTCCGCCCCCTCGGTGTAGAGCCCGGCCTCGTCCACCGGACAGAGCACGCCCAGCGCGGAACGCAGGCCGACCTGGAAGTCCTCCTTGCCGTGGCCCGGGGCGGTGTGCACCAGGCCGGTTCCGTCCTCCAGCGTCACGAACGGGGTCCCGTCCACCACCCGGGAATCCCGCCCCCAGGGCCCCCGGAACGTGGAGCCGAGCAGGTCCCGCCCCCTGAGGCGGCGGGCCGCAGGCGCGCTTCCCCAGCCCAGCGCGTCGGCCACCGCCGCGCGCCGGGCCTCGGCCACCAGGTAGCGGGCGGAGCCGACCTCCACCGCGACGTAGTCGGCCTCGGGGTGGACCATGAGGCCCAGGTTGGCGGGGAGCGTCCAGGGCGTGGTGGTCCAGGCCACGGCCGCCAGGGGCTCGAGGCCGCGCAGCGCCCCGGTCGCGTCGGCCTCGAGCGGGAAGGCCACGTAGATCGAGGGGGACTCCAGGTCGTGGTATTCGAGCTCGGCCTCGGCCAGCGCCGTGCGGTCGGTGGGACACCAGTGGATCGAGCGCTGTCCGCGCTGCACGAACCCCCGCGCCGCCAGCCGGGCGAACGCGTCCAGGATCTGCGCCTCGAAGGCGGGGTCCATGGTGAGGTAGGGGCGCTCCCAGTCTCCCCACACGCCCAGCCGCCGGAACTCGTCGCGCTGCACGGCCACCCACTCCGCGGCGTACTCGCGGCAGCGCCGGCGCAGCCGCGCGCGGTCGGGCTGCTGCTGGCGCTCGCGGAACTCCCGCGTGACGTGCATCTCGATCGGCATCCCGTGGTTGTCCCAGCCGGGCACGAAGGGCGAGTCGCAGCCCATCAGGTTCGCCACCCGCACCAGGGCGTCCTTCCAGACCTTGTTGGCCGCCGTGCCCATGTGGAGGTGCGCGTTGGAGTAGGGGGGCCCGTCGTGGAGCAGCCGCACCGGGGCGCCGGCACGTTCCCGCCGCAGCCGGTGGTAGAAGCCCTCCTGGTCCCACCAGCGCAGCCGCTCGGGCTCGCGCCGGGGCAGGTCGGCCTTCATCGGGAAACCGGTCCTGGGCAGGTTGAGCGTGTCCCGGTAACCGCTGGCATTCGTGCGCTTGGCCATGCCGACCTCCAGGCGCCCAACGAAAAAGCCCCAACCG
>JBBIHL010000088.1:0-9575 GCA_037447075.1 Candidatus Eiseniibacteriota bacterium
GGTGTTCGCCCAGCGCGACGAGCAGTTCCCCTCGGGCTTCAACAGCTTCCTGCTGCTGACCCACGTCCGGTTCGGCGCCAGCTACCACTTCGATCTGCCGCCCATGACCACGACCAAGCCCAGGCCCGGGCTCCCATCGGGCCGATGAGCGCGCGCCGCGGTTCGCCCGGGCCGCGGCGATTCGGGCGCCCGCCGGGCGCGCCCCGGGGCGCGGCCTCGGGGGTTTGACGGGACGAGCATGGCGGAATCCATCTCCTGGTCCGAGAAGGTCGGCGCCGAGGCGCTGACGTTCGACGACGTCCTGCTGATCCCCGGCTTCTCCGAGGTCCACCCGCGCGAGGTCGAGACCGGCTCGCTGCTCTCCCGCCACATCGCTCTCAACATCCCCATCGTCAGCGCGGCGATGGACACGGTGACCGAGTCCGAGCTGGCCATCGCCCTGGCGCGGGAAGGCGGCCTGGGCGTGCTGCACAAGAACCTGTCCATCGCCGAGCAGGCCGCCGAGGTGGACAAGGTGAAGCGCTCGGAGAGCGGGATGATCGTGGACCCCTTCACCCTGCCGCCCACCGCCAGCCTGCGCCAGGCCCACGAGCTGATGAGCCGCTATCGCATCTCCGGCGTGCCGATCACCGAGAGCGGGCGGCTGGTGGGCATCCTCACCAACCGCGACCTGCGCTTCGAGGAGCGCCTGGACCGGCCGGTGGGCGAGGTGATGACGCGCGAGAACCTGGTCACGGCCCCGGTGGGCACCACGCTGGAGCAGGCGCGGGCCATCCTCCACCAGCACCGCATCGAGAAGCTCCCGGTGGTGGACGAGGCGTTCCGCCTGCGGGGGCTCATCACGGTCAAGGACATCGAGAAGCGCCTCAAGCACCCCCTGGCCTGCAAGGACGGGCTGGGACGGCTGCGGGTGGGAGCGGCGGTCGGCGCCGTCGGCGACTACCTGGAGCGGGCCCAGGAGCTGGTGCGCGCCGGCGTGGACGCCGTGGTGCTGGACAGCGCCCACGCGCACTCCCAGGGCGTGGTGAAGGCGGCCGAGCGGCTGCGCGCCGTGCTCAAGGAGACCGACCTGGTGGTGGGCAACGTGGGCACCGCCGAGGGCGCCCGGGCGGCGGCCGCCACCGGCGCCGACGCCGTCAAGGTGGGGATGGGTCCAGGGGCCATCTGCACCACGCGGGTGGTGGCCGGGGCGGGCATGGCGCAGGTCACCGCGGTGCTCGAGTGCGCCCGCGCCCTGGAGGGGAGCGGGGTGCCGGTGATCTCGGACGGCGGCATCAAGTACACCGGCGACGTCGTCAAGGCCATCGCCGCGGGCGCCCACTGCGTGATGATCGGCAGCCTGTTCGCGGGCTGCGAGGAGAGCCCCGGGGAGGTGGTGCTGCTCGAAGGGCGCTCCTACAAGGTCTACCGCGGCATGGGCTCGCTCTCGGCCATGGCGCGCGGCGGCCGGGAACGCTACTTCCAGGAGAACGCCGAAGAGCTCTCCAAGCTCGTTCCCGAGGGGATCGAGGGCCGGGTGCCGTTCAAGGGGCCGCTCTCCCAGTCGGTCTTCCAGATGGTGGGAGGCCTGCGCGCCGGGATGGGCTACTGCGGGGTGCGCACCATCGAGGAGCTGCGCCGGCGCGGGCGGTTCGTGCGCGTCACCAGCGCCGGCCTGCGCGAGAGCCACCCGCACGACATCACCATCACCAAGGAAGCCCCGAACTACGAGATCCGGTGACGCGGGCGGGGGGCGCCTGGCGAACCGGGGCGCCGGTCCTACCCTCGCCCTGCCGCCTGGCCCAGCACGTGGGGGATCTGCCGCGCCGCCGCCGGGGTGAAGAGGAGCAGGCAGCGGAACGCGGCGGCGTGGGCCGCAGGGTTTGGCTCCGGCGTCACGTAAAGCTGGGCGATCAGGTCCCGCCAGCGGAGCAGCTCGCGGCGCAGGCTCCGGCGCGTCTGGACGAGAACCGTGAGGTCGGTGAGCTGGAGCGCGCGCGCGTAGGCCTGGCGGAGGCGCTCGCGGTCGGCGGGCCCCAAGAGCTTGGACGCGCGGTTCATCTCGTTCGCGATCATCAGGATCTGCTGATCGAGCGTGAAGCTCGCCCAGCGCTCGGGCGCCAGGGACGCATGCTGGCTCATGTCAGAGCGTCTCGCCTTCCCCGACGAGCGCGAAGGTGAGGGCGCGGATCCTCTCCCGCGTGGCGGCATCGGCCACCTCCATGCCCGGGTTCCCCCGCGCGGGACGGATGTTGATCAGGGAGGTGTAGTCAATGCAGCCGTCGCGCCCTCGCCCGGGGTAGTAGTTCGCCCCCCACAGGTCCTGCCCCCGGCTGCCGCTTTCGAGGAGCCGCTGCTCGGCATCGGCGTGCAGTTCGCCGCCGATGGCGATGACCCCCCGATGGACGTCCACGACGTACTTGACCATCTCCCCGAAGGATTCCTCCACGAGGCGGCGGAGCACCCCGGGCTCGATGCGGCGATCGAGGACGATGACCTGCGAGAGCTCGTCTGCCATGTGGGTCGCGGGCATTCTCCGGGCCGCCTGGGGAGCCCGGAATCTAGCACGGCGCTCGCGGCAGCGTGGGCGCTCCCGCGATCGCGAACGCCGTGAGCGGTGCCCGTCACCGCTCCCCGTCCGAGTTCGCTCGCGAGCAGCGGAAGGACCTCGAGCAGCGTCCGGGCCTGGTTGGCCGGTCTTCGGTGAGCCGGGCCCCGAAACAGCACGAAGGACGGTCTGCGCTCCGTTCTCAAGGCAAGCAGGGTCGCGAAGTCGGTGTCGGCGGAGACGAGGATCCGGTCCTCTGTTGCTGCCAGCTCGACGATTTCGTGGTCGGTCGCCTGGGCACGGCCGATGTCGCGCACGTGAACAACGTCGTGTCCGCTTGCGCGGAGGATCCGGGCAACTTGTGGAGAGAGGGCGTTATCCACCAGGAATCTCATGTGCCCGTGCGCGGGAGCTCTCGCTCACGGACGGCCTCGGCCGCGTAACGCAAGGCCTCCTGGATGTCCTCCTTCTCGAGGTCGGGGTAGGCGTCAAGGATCTCATCGTGGGTCATGCCATCAGCGACCATGGAGACGACTGTGGCGACGGGGATGCGCAGGCCTCGCAAGCATGGGGCTCCTCCCATCTGCTCCGGGTTCACAGTGATTATCACACACTTCCGGGGGTGTCATCGGAGGCAAGCTCTACGGTCCGGGCAGGAACCTGCCGGTAGGGGTCAGGCTGCGGCGGCGCGCGGGCGCGATCCGGCCAGCGTGGTGGCCCGCGCGCCCCACCGCCCTCAGTCCGCGCGCTCGATCAGGATGGGGCCGTCGCCCGTCCGCAGCGTGATGAGCGGGCCGCCCTTGCCCAACCGCCCGCGCAGCCGTGACTCGCTCATGCGGCCCGAGACCTGGAGGGGGAGGTCCAGCGTGATGCGGCCGTCACCGGTGTGCGCGTCGAGCTCGGCGTCGAGACCCTGCGCGACGCGGAGGACCAGCGGGCCGTCGCCGGTGCGCAGCGACCAGTCGCCGGCCGGCGACGAGCCCCGCCGGGCCTGCGCGACGATCGAGCCGTCTCCGCTGCGCAGCCGGAGCGCATCGAAACGGCCCTCGACCCGAACGCGCCCGTCGCGGGTGGTCGCTTCGAGGGAGCCGTCCAGCTCCGATGCCGTGATGCTGCCGTCCCCGCTGCGGAGCACGGCCGAGCCCTGCAAGCCGCGCAGCACGATGCTGCCGTCGCCGGTCTCCACCTGCGCCCGCCCGCGAAGCGGGGCCACGCTGACGGAGCCGTCTCCGCTCTTCACGTCCAGCTCGCCCTGGCCCGGCATCCACACGTCCACCGCGATGGATCGGACCCCCCACCCGATCACGAGCTGGAAGCGAGGTTCGCGGACCGCCACCTGGATCGTGTCGCCGTCCTGCGAGGCGCTCACCTTGACCTGGTCGCCGATGCGCCAGCCCAGGGTACGCACCCGCACGGCGACCTCCGGACGGTCCCAGGTTTCCACCTTCACGCCGCCGTCGTCGGTCTCCACCTGGAGCCGGGGGCTGCCCGCGACCTTGAAGCTCCTCTCCCACTGGTCGGCCTGCGCGGTCACCGCCCAGATGGCGGCGACCAGGGCGGTCGCAACCAGGCCCATCGTGCGCGGCATCGCGAGGTCCTCCCGGGGTCCGAGGCGGATACGCGGCGACGCCGGGCGAGGTTGCCCCACCACACCCGGAAGCCAAGCGCCCCCGGGGTCTCCGTCCCCGGGGGCGTCCGGCCGAGCCTTGCGCCGACTACCGGTAGAGCACCAGGTGCCGGCTCTCCTCGGAGCCCTGCCGCTTCAGGCGGTAGAGGTAGACCCCCGAAGCCACGGGCCGGCCCAGCGAGTCGTAGCCGTTCCACGGGACGGCGTGCGGGCCCTGGCTCAAGCTGCCGTGGACGAGCTGCTTCACCAGCCGTCCGTTGAGGTCGTAGACCGCCAGGTCCACCGCCTCGTCCCGGGCCAGCTCGAAGCGGATGGTGGTGGAGGGCCCGAACGGGTTGGGGGCGTTGCTCAACGCGCCGCGCCCGGGGCGCCCGTTCTCCACGGCGGTGCCGGCCGGGAACCAGCCGATGTCCATGAAGAGCTGCTTGGTGAGGTCCACCTTCTCGTTGGGATCCGGGCTCGAGTTGAGGTCGGCGTTGATCGCCGGCTCCATCAGCAGGTTGGGGTTGGCCGAGATGTCCCAGTGCGAGATGGAGGAGCCGCCCTGGAAGGGGTTGGGCGAGAACATCAGCGGCCGGCCGCTGTTGTCGGCGCCCGCCAGGCCGCCCAGGTCCTGGCGCAGGGTGGCGTTGGCCGGCAGGTTGGCCTTGAGCGTGGTGCCGTCGGCGAGCGTGATGCGCACCGAGGGGATGATGATGGTCGGGTCCACGCCACCCAGCCCGCCGGGCGGGGAGCCCGCCACGTTGTCGGCCACGATCACCCCGATGGCCCCCGCGTTCTGGGCGTTCTTGACCTTGATGGTGAAGGCGCAGGTTCCCCGGTCCACCAGGGCGATGTTGCCGTTGATCGCCGCCCCGTTGATCAGCGCCTCGCAGGCGTCGGTGGTGGTGCCGGTGCCGTCGTTGGCCAGGACCACGTCGCCGGTGACCCCGGTGAGGTCCAGCGGCGGGCCGAACGAGGCGGCGCCCGCCAGGTAGGCGCCGGCGATCCCCGGCGGCGAGTTGACGAACATGATGTTGCGCGGCCCCAGGAAGCTCGGGGCCATGTTCTGGGTCGCCAGGCCGTCCCACACCAGGTTGCCGTTGTTGTTGATGGCCGAGGCCTGGCGCTGCGGGGCGGTCATCTGGTCCCAGTGCAGGCCGCCGACGTTGTCGAGGAGGAACTGGTCGAAGATGCTGGGGAAGCTGGACAGGTAGTTTCCCGTGCTGCCGCTGGTCGTCGTGCTGAACCCCAGCCCGTGCCCCAGCTCGTGGAGCACCACGGCCAGGAGGTCAATGTTGTTCCCCTCGTTGCCGTCGTAGCCGTAGTAGAAGAAGCGCCCGTCCAGGCAGCCCACCTGACCCAGGCTCGAGTTGAACTGGGCGTTGATGTCGTTGTTGGCGGGGACCAGGTCCACGTTGGCCAGCTTGTTGGCCAGCGCCGCATGGTACCAGTGCCCGGCCACGGGGGCGCCGGCGAAGTCACGCGAGACCGTGATCGGTCCGGCGCTGCCCAGAACGGCGCTGGTGGACGTGCAGCTCAGCGGGTTGAACTGGGCCTGGACGAAGATCGTGACGTTGCTGGTCAGCAGCCCTCCCCAGATGTTCGCGGCCTCCTGGAACACGTTGAGTCGCTGCTGGCCGATGGTGACCCCGGGATTCCCCCCCACCGGGGCCGCGGGCGTGGGGTCGTTGAAGCCTTCGCCGGCGCCATCCATGTTCACGATGGTGATGGTGGCGGCGTGGGCCGGGGCCGCCAGCGCCAGGGCGAGCAGCAGGCAGGTGGCGCGGAGAACGGGCGCGCGCATGGCTACTTCACCTCCGGCGCCGCCGGGCGCGCCACGGGGGCGCGCAGCGCCGCGGCCGCCTGCTTCGCGCCGCTCACGCACTGCTTCAGCAGCTTGCCGTCGGGACCGATCTGAACGACCGCGTACTCCTGGAGCCGCCCGCTCAGGTCCACCACGGTCACCGAGCCGTCGGCGTTGCGGATCTCCTCGTACTCCTGTCCCGGGACCGCGGCCGTCGGCAGCGGCCGCAGCGCCGCCGCCTGCTCGGGGCTGGGTGCGCCCAGCTCTCCGGTCTCGGGGTCAATCGCCGCCACCATGCCCGCGCCGGCGGAGGCTGCTGGCGCCTCGGCCTTGGCGACGTGTGCGGTGGGCGCAGCCGTCTCGACCGGGCAGGCGGGGCAGGGCGGGCAGTCCTGGTCGGCGGTCTGCATCCCAGGGCACTCGGCTGCGGCCGGGCATCCCGCCGCGTCGGCGGCGCAGGCGTGCGCTGCGACCGGTCGGGGCTGGGCGGCCGCGGCGGTTGCGGAGGGGTCCCGCGGGCGATGCTCGGCGGCCGCCCATACCGCGAGGGCGACCACGGCGGCTCCCGCGAGCCAGAGGCCGGCGCGGAGCGGAGACGCGAAGCGGTTCATGAGGGGTTCCTTTCGCTGGGGTCTCGTGGGGGTGTCATGGCTCGCATGGATTATAGCGTGGCGGCCGGGGCGGATGCAGCAGCGATCGGTCCGGGGCCGGCGGGTTCGTGCCCGGTTTGGTCCGCCGCAACCCCCGGGTGGGGAAACGCCGAGGCCCCGGGGCCAAGATCCCGCGGGGCCGGCGTGCGCCGCGACTGGTCCTCAGCGCTTGGGCAGCTCGAACCTGAAGGAGGGGTTGAGCTGGCGGATCTCGCTCGCCACCCTCTGCAGGCTCTCCTCGATCTCGCTGCTGGGCTCCCGGCGCCACGCGGAGTAGAGCTCCAGCAGCTCGTCCTGCTTGACCCGCAGCAGCTCGCGGTGGCTCTCCTCGTCCACGGTCCGCTCCAGGTGGTAGACCTCGCCCTGGGAGAGCCGCTTCATGAGGTCCAGGTACTCGCCCCGCATGTGCGACAGGATGCGGATGTACTTCTCGAAGCCCACCGAGAGCTTCTCCAGCACCTCCGACACCCCGGCGTTCCGGCGATGGAGCTGCTGGCTGTAGGTGTAGGCGAAGTGGTAGTAGGTCTTGCCGCGCCCGATGTAGGCCTCCTCGCTGGGCTGGACGCGCGCCTTATGGGCGGCCGCCGCCGTGGGGTTGTCGAAGATGCCGATCGAGACCAGGAGGAAGTCGGCGTTGGTCTTGTAGATCAGGTACTTGAGCCGGGCGTCGGTGCAGTTGGCCAGGCGCCGGAACACGTCGGTGTCGTACTTGGAGAGGAACTTCTTGGACTGCTCCACGTACTCGGGGTTGATGAACGAGTGGAGCAGGTGGGCCAGGTAGACGTTGACGTCCTCGTCGTAGTAGTCCTGGTTGGAGACCAGCCCCGTCTCCATGCGGCTGTAGAGGAGACAGTTGATCATGAAGTAGTAGGTGGGCTGGAGGTTCCGGCTCGTCTCCTTGAGGTCGATGTAATGGCGGGGGTTCATGGGGGAATCTCGCTGTCGAACCTGTTCCATTCACCGTTCCGTTGGACTCTACGGCGGCCACTCACTCCTCGGTTTTCGCATACTCTGTGCCACGGCCGCCGCCTGCTCGCGGCGCGACCGCGGGGCGCGAATCCGCCCGCGCCTGCTCCCCAAGCTCCACCCGCAAGGCGCGCTCCGGGGCCCAGTTCGCGCCAGATCACCCATCCACTGGGGAATACGCCGCCGGCGGCGCGCCCATTCCGCGCCGGGCTCATACCTGCTGTCGCCGCGCCGCTTACCCGGCCACGGGGGCCGGGGGCATAAAATGGCTTTCCATTCTTGAAAGGGGTTTGATAGGCGTGCCAAATGGCCCGGACGCAGGGCGCGGCCGTGGTCTTTTTGCAACCGAGGGAGGAAGCGGGCGTGAGGAATGCACGGTCGCCGGGGCGGCACGCAGGCGCGATGCGGCGGGGCGCCGCTGCCTGGCCCTCCGCGTCGGGGGAGCCATGGCGGCGGCGCCCGGGGCGCTCCGGCGGCACGCGCCGGGCATACGTCTTGCGAAATCGGGCGGCTGACCTCCCACCGCCTGGACGCCTGGCGCCGGGCGACGACGCCTCCAGCCCCTTGCTCCCATGAGCGCCAAAGCCAGTCCTCCCGAACGCAGCGAGCCGGGCCAGCGCCGCCCCCCGGTGGGACTGCGCGCCCGCCTGTGGGTGGGCTGCCTGGCGGGGGCGGTCGCCACCGCGCTCGGCGCCTGGTGGCTGATCGCCGACCCCGTCCTCCTCTCCCCGCCCCTGGACCGTGCCCGCCTGTCGCTGGCGCTCTTCACGGTCGCGGCCGCCAGCGTGCTGGCCGGGCTGGTCTGCCTGCTGTGGCTCGACCGCGGCGTGATCCGCCACCTGCGCGGGGTGCTGCGCGGCATGCGCAGCGGCCGCGTCGCCGACCTGCGCGGCCTGCCCTCCTCGGGCGGCTGGGGCGAGCTGAGCCTGCTCACCGAGCAGGTCCAGCTCCTGCTCGGCTACCAGCGCCAGGCGCTGCGGGCGGCCGAGGAGCTGGGAGCGCTGCGCCAGCAGCTGGCCCGGGTCCACGAGGCGACCGCGCGCTGGGCCGTCACGGAGCGGCTCACCCGGCTCGAGTCCGAGCCCGGGGTGCTCGCGCCGCTCACCGAGAGCCTCAACCAGTCGGTGCAGCGCCTGGAGGAGCTCGGCCAGCAGCACCGCGAGGTGGCCCTCCAGGTGCGCGACGAGCTGGCCCGCGCCCACGGCGAGGCGCGCGGCGGGAGCGAACAGTCCGAGCGCACCTTCGTGGAGGCCACCTCGCTGCTGACCAGCGTGCGCGAGCTGCAGCGCCTCACCCAGGAGCTGGAGGCGCAGCTGGGAGGGGCGGCCGGGGCCCCGGCGGCCGGCGACCTGGGGCAGGAGGCGTGGCGCGAGTCCTGCCGCGCGGCGATCGACGAGCTGGTGGCCGCCTCGGCCCAGAGCGTCGAGCACCTGGCCCGGGGCCTGATGAGCGTGCAGGAGGTGGCCGACCAGGTGCAGGTGCTGGGCAACCGCGCCACGCTGGTGGCCCTCAACGTGGCGCTCGCCACGCTGCGGGGCTCCCAGGCCCCGGCGGAGGTGGCCGAGCTGCCGCTGGAACTCAAGGCGCTGGTGCGCGACGTCCGCGCCGCCGCCGACCGCGTGGCCACGCTCACCGAGCGCGTCAACCAGGAGGTCCAGGAGGCGGTGGCGCGCATGGACGGCGTGCGCGACAAGGTCGCCGAGCGCCTGGGCGCGGCGCCCGCCCCGGCGCCCGCGCCGCCCGAGGCCACGGCCCGGGTGATGGAACGGGTGCGCGAGATGGTGCAGGACGCCGGACAGAAGGGCGAGCGGCTGGTGTCCACTGCCGAGCGCACGTCGCGGGCGACCGAGCGCGCCGTGCGCGCGCTGGAGGAGAGCTTGAGCGAGCTGGACGGCCTGGTGGCCCGGCTCAAGGCCAGCGCCGAGACCCCGGACCTTCCGGCCCTCGAGCCGCCGCCGGCCGGAACGCGCGGCGAGGTCGAGAGCCATATCCCGATGACGCGCGCCGCCTCCGCCGACG
>JBBIHL010000089.1:0-9527 GCA_037447075.1 Candidatus Eiseniibacteriota bacterium
CGCCGGGGCCGGCCCCGCCGACACCGCCACCGCGGACTACGACGCCCAGGACCGGCTGCTGCGCCACGGCAACATCACCTTCGCCTACACCGCCAACCAGACCTCGACTTCCTTCTTACCCAACAGCTGCCACGAACCGGTGTCTCCAGATCCCCACCCGGTTTGGGTGCACCCGGCGCGCCTTCGCGATCTGTGGGCAGCCCGTGGCCGATGGGCAGGCGGCGGCACCATTGGTGGGGGGCGAACCTCCGCGGTTTCCCAGCCGCGTCGCGGCCGCGCCCTGTGACGGGGGCCGGCCTCAGGCCGGGGGCTTCCACGAACCTCGTTCCGCCGGGAACCGTCCTCACGCCCCGCGCATTCTAGCTCCCGACGGCGCGAGCCATGCCGCGCCCCCGCTACCCCTTCAAGGAGGTTCACCCATGCAGCGCCGACCGCTTCTCATCACCCTGGCTGCGGTCATCGTGATCGCGGGCGGATGGTACCTGTTCCGCCCCGAGAGGCTGTGGATCAACAAGGACGTGAGCGAAAGCCTCCCGGCCTCGGCGGCGGTCCAGACCCCCACGGCACAGATGACCGATCCCCAGCCCCTGCTCACCGGCCGCTTCCACAAGGGCTCGCACGAGACCCGGGGCGTGGCCACCGTCTACCAGCTGGCCGACGGCAAGCGCCTGCTGCGCCTGACCGACTTCGAGACCTCGAACGGTCCCGACGTGCAGGTCTACCTGGTGGCGGCCGCCGACGCCAAGGACAACGAGACCGTCACCAAGGCGGGGTTCGTCCGGCTCGACGACCTCAAGGGCAACCGCGGGGATCAGAACTACGACCTGCCCGGCGACGTGGACCTGGACAAGTACCGCGCCGTCACCATCTGGTGCCGCCGCTTCGGCGTGAACTTCGGCACCGCCCCGCTCATGACCGCCACCGACATGAGCGGCATGCCGGCGGCCCCGCAGGCGCTGCTCTCGGGCCAGTTCCACGGCGTCGCCCACCCGACCACGGGCACGGCGATCGTCTACCAGCTTCCGGACGGCCGCCGGCTGCTGCGCTTCACCGGCTTCGAGACCTCGAACGGCCCCGACGTGCAGGTCTACCTGGTGGCGGCCGCGGACGCCAAGGACAACGCCACCGTCACGCAGGCCGGCTTCATCCGGGTGGACGAGCTCAAGGGCAACCGCGGCGACCAGAACTACGAGCTGCCGGCCGGCGTGGACCTGGACCGCTACCGCGCGGTCACCATCTGGTGCCGCCGCTTCGGCGTCAACTTCGCCACGGCGCCCCTGGCGCCACAGCATTCGTGAAGGAGGAGCCAACGATGAAGCGCAGCCTGCTGATCGCCATGTTGCTGGTCGCGGTTCCCGCCGCGGCCCTGGGGGGCAACGAGCGGATGACGGGCAAGAGCGTGAAGTTCACGGTGCGGATCGAGAACGTCTCCACCGCGAGCACGCTCAAGCTCTCCACGGGCGGCACCGCGCCCGCGCCCAACTCGCCGGGCCTGTGGGTGGTGCACACCAAGCCGGCACGGCTGTTCAAGGCCGGCGAATACGAGATGGGCTGGGGGCTCGAGGCCCAGGCCGAGGACGGCGACCCGGCCAAGCTGGCCGAGCACTGCGCCACGCACGAGGGCGTGGCGGCGAGCGGCGTGTTCAACACGCCGGTCGGCGACGACCAGCCCGGCCCGGCGCTACCGGGGAAGGCCTACGAGTTCAGCTTCACCGCCCAGCCGGGGCAGCGGCTCTCGTTCACCACCATGTTCGGCCAGTCCAACGACCTGTTCTACGCGCCCGACGAGAAGGGCATCGCGCTCTTCGACGGCAAGGGGAAGCCCCTGCACGGCGACATCACCTCGCAGGTCATCCTCTGGGATGCCGGCACCGAGGTGAATCAGGAGCCGGGGGCGGGTCCCGACCAGGCGCCGCGCCAGTCGGCGCCCAACACCGGAGCCGGCGAGCACCAGAAGGTGGGGAAGGTGAAGGACAGGTTCACCTATCCCAAGGTGGCCGAGGTCCTGCGCGTCACCCTGACGCACGACACCGGGATGGCCAGCCGGTAGCGGCACACCGCAACGCCCCCGAGAGGGCACCGCAGCGCGGGGTGGATGGCAGGCCCGTCCACCCCGCGGCGGCTTTCCGGGGGACGGGTTCGCCGCCCCGCGCCTCACACCCCGCGCACCTGGCCTCCGGCGCGCGCCTGCCTCAACCCGCGGCCCCGCCGTGCTTCCGTCCGCCCGCTCCCCGGCCGATAATGGTATCTTGCTTGGCCCCGCGCGGGGCGGGCGGATGCCCGTCCGCGCACCAGACCAACCCAGCCCAGGGCCCACGCTCGCGATGTCCCTGCTTCGCCAGTCCCCGCACCGGATGGTGATCCGCCACCATCCCCGGATCGGGCACCTGTTCGTTGCCAACCTCCGGGCGCGGATTCCCACGGAATGGGGCGGCCACTTCGTCCGCACCAACTCGCAGGGGTTCCGCTCCGACCTGGAGTTCACGCCCCGCACGCGGGGCCGGCCGCGCATCCTCTTCCTCGGCGACTCGATCACCGCGGGCGACGGCTGCAACAACGAGGAGCGCTTCAGTGAGCGCGTGGGGGAGGCCCTGGGCGCCGAGGTCTTCAACTACGCCCTCTCCGGCTCCGGCACCGACCAGCAGCTGCTGATCTTCGAGCAGTTCGCGAAGGGGGTGGAGGCGGACCTCGTCGTCCTCTGCGTCTTCGTGGAGAACATGGAGCGCATCAAGGTCGCCTACCGCGAGTCCATTGACCGGGTCTCGGGCCGCCGCATCCTGGTGCCCAAGCCCTACTTCACGCTGGAAGGCGGCGAGCTGCGCCTGCACAACGTGCCGGTCCCCACCGAGCGGCCCCAGCCGGGCGCGGTGGACGCGGCGCGCTACCAGGCCAAGCGCCCGGGGCGGCTGCGCCTGGTGTTCCGCCTGCTCGACTTCTACCGCCGGCATCCGGCCATGGCGGGGGTGCGGCGCGTGGCGGGGCGGTGGGCGCCCGGGCTGCGCTCGCTCATCCTGCGCGCGAGCGGATTCCAGCCCTACCCCGACTACCGGAGCGCCGAGAGCCCGGGCTGGAGGCTGATGAAGGCGGTCCTGGAGCGGTTCATCCGGCAGGCCTCGCCCACGCCGGTGCTCCTCGTCCCGATCCCCAGCTACTTCCACTTCGGCGACGGCGTGGCGCCCATCTATCAGCCGCTCTTCGAGAGTCTCGCCGATCCGCAGCGCGGCGTGCACGTCATGGACCTCACCACGCCCATGCGCCGCCTGCCGCGCGCGGAGCGCGACGGCCTGGTCTTCTGGTACGACAAGACCCACTTCACCCCCCGCGGTCACCGTTTCGTGGCGGAACGGATCGTGGAGGAGATCGGGAGGCGGGGGCTGGTGCGGATGCCGCCCGCCACGGCCGCCGCGGGGAAGCCCGTGCACGTCGCCACACCGAAGCCGACTTACATCCTGGGGATCTCGGCCTTCTACCACAACTCGGCCGCGGCCCTCGTCTGCGACGGGCGCATCGTGGCGGCGGGCGAGGAGGAGCGCTTCAGCCGGGTGAAGAACGACCGCCGCTTCCCGCACTTCTCGGTGAACTACTGCCTGGAGGAAGGCGGCATCCACCCCCGCGAGCTGGCGGCGGTGGTCTACTACGACAACGCCTCGCTCACCTTCGAGCGCCTGCTGCACACGCTGGCCGCGGTGGGCGAGCACGGCGAGGACTCGTGGCTGCGGGCCATGCCCTCGTGGGTCCAGTACAAGCTGCACCTGCCGCGGCTCATCCGCCGCTCGCTCGCCTACGAGGGCCTCGTCCTTCAGGAGGTCCATCACCGCTCGCACGCCGCGGCGGCCTTCTACCCCTCGCCCTACGACCGCGCCGCCATCCTCACCATTGACGGCGTGGGGGAGTGGGCCACCGCCTCGATCGGCGCGGGCGACGGCGACCGCATCCACCTCATCAAGGAGATGCACTTCCCGCACTCGCTGGGGCTGCTCTACTCGGCCTTTACCCAGTTCACCGGCTTCAAGGTGAACTCGGGCGAGTACAAGATGATGGGCCTGGCGCCCTACGGCGAGCCGCGCTACGTGGACGCGATCCTGGAACACCTCGTCCACCTCAAGGACGACGGGTCGCTGGAGCTCAACCTGGACTACTTCGGCTACCTGTCGAGGCCCAGCATGACCAACGAGCGCTTTGCCCAGCTCTTCGGCGGGCCGGCGCGCCGGACCGACGACCGCATCACCCAGCGCGAGATGGACCTGGCGCGCTCCGTCCAGTGGGTGACCGAGGAGTCCATGCTGCGCATGGCCCGCACCGCGCACCGGCTGACGGGCGAATCGCGGCTCGCGCTTTCGGGCGGCGTGGCGCTCAACTGCGTGGCCAACGGACGCATCCTGCGCGAGGGGCCCTTCGAAGACCTCTGGATCCAGCCGGCGGCGGGCGACGCGGGCTCGGCGCTGGGCGCGGCGCTCGACGCCTACCACAACTACTTCGGCAAGCCACGCCCGCCGCGCGCCAACGGGCGGCCGCTGCAGGGGGGCTCCTACTGGGGCCCGGAGTTCTCGCACGACGAGATCACCGCCTACCTCGAGTCCCACGGCTACCCCTACCGCACGCTCGCGCCCGGGGAGCGCCCCGACGCCATCGCCCGGCTGCTCGAGGAGGGCAAGGTGGTGGGGCACTTCGACGGCCGCGTGGAGTTCGGGCCGCGCGCGCTGGGGGCGCGCTCCATCCTGGGCGACGCGCGCAACCAGGACATGCAGGCCAACCTGAACCTCAAGATCAAGTACCGCGAGTCCTTCCGGCCCTTCGCCCCCAGCGTGCTGGCCGAGCGGGTGGGCGATTACTTCGAGCTGGATCGCGAGAGCCCCTACATGCTGCTGGTGGCCCCGGTGCGCCAGGAGCGCCGGCTGCCCTTCGAGCGCGGCAGCGGCGACGACATGCTGCCCATCGTGCGCAAGGCGCGCAGCGATGTCCCCGCCATCACGCACGTGGACTACTCGGCCCGCATCCAGACCGTGGCCCGCGAGGACGCGCCCGCCTACCACGAGCTGATCGGCGCCTTCGAGCGGCGCACCGGCTGCGGGGTGATCGTCAACACCTCGTTCAACGTGCGGGGCGAGCCCATCGTCTGCACGCCACACGACGCCTACCGCTGCTTCATGCGCACCGAGATGGACGCGCTGGTGCTGGGGAACTGCCTGCTGATGAAGGGCGACCAGCCGTCCTGGCCGGAGGCCAAGGGCCACGTGGAGGAGGACGAGCCGGTGAGGCCCGTGCAGGGGCAGGAGGCGATGCTCGCGGCGCTGCGCGGCATCTGGGCGAGGGACTTCCTGCCCGCGGCCGAGTCACTCCGGGGGCGCGGCCTGGTGCGGGTGGGGACGCAGCTGCGGAAGACCGCGACCACCTGGGAGGACGTGGGCGTGCCCGAGACGCGAGAGGCCATCTTCGCCGTGCCGGCCGACGCCGACGCCGCCCGGCCCGATCCCGAGCGCATGGCGGCGGCGCTGGTGCGCTCGTGGACGCCCGGGCCCGCCACCGACGCGCTGCGGCCGGTGCTGGTCAGGCTGATCCGCCTGGGCCTGCGCTTCCCGCCCAGGGGCGCCTTCGAGGAGGAGGTCCCGGACTCGATCTACGTGTTGTTCTAGCACGCGTCGCAGCCGCTATCGAAGGCGATGATCTGGCGGCCGCGTCGGAAGACCTGGCTGGGCCGCTCCTGCCGCGCCGGCGCAGGAGCGGTCCACAGCAGCAACGGCGCCTCCGCTCACTCCAGGCGCAGGAGCTTGGCGGTCGCCCGCTGCCCGGCTGCTTCCAGCTGCAGGAAATAGACGCCCGCCCCGACGGCCCTGCCGGCGTCATCGCGGCCGTCCCAGAGAATCTCGTGCTGCCCCGGCCCGAGCGGGCCATCCGCCAGCGTGGCCACCAGGGCTCCCCTCGCATCGTAGATGCGCAGGGTGACATGGCCGCCTTGCGGCAGCGTGAAGCCGATCGCGGCGGAGCTGCGCGAAGGATTCGGTCGCGGCGGAGCGAGAGCCAAAGTCGGCGCCGCGGGCAGGTCCACATCCACGGTCTGCAAGGTGAAGTCCCCTCGGACCTCGCCGCCGGGGAAGCCGAACGTGTGGACATCGAGGTACCACTTGCGCAGCTCCGCCACGGCCTGGGCCGACTGCAACGGAAGTGGGGCGTCGAGCACCAGCCCCAGGCCGTTCTGTCCCAGGTTCACCCACTGGTTCACCGGGGGCAGGTCCAGCACCACCGCTCCGGTCTGGTCGTGGAGGTGGGCCGACATGAACTGGTTTCGAGGAATCCCGCCGAGGGCTACGGCCACGACCCCCTGGAGGGTCTGGTTGTCGGCGATCACGCCAATGATGCCGCCCGCCTGGCTCGTGCCTTGGGCTGCTCCCCACGCATATGCGGCTCCTCCTCCGCGCCAGGCGACGGGACCGCTGGTATGCATCCCCACCACCAGCCACAGGTAGGCGAGGAGCTCGTGCGGGGGCGAATCGGGCGCGCCATAGATCCAGTAGCGGGCGCCCGCCCAGAAATTGTCCATGTGTCCCAGGGGCGGGTGCGGGAATGCGTCGGTCTGCACGCCCACCCAGCCCGTGCCGTTGATGTAGGTGGGGGGTGAGCCCAGGGGGATGGCCCCCGCGTCAATGTTGAACCCATACCTGAAGCTGTCGGGGTTCACCGGCTCGCCGTGAGGAGCGATGACGTGCACCAACCGCCCCACGATGTCCACCCCGTCGTGGGCGCGCCCGGACGCCGCTCCGTTCTGCCACTGGCTCACGAAGAGCGGGTGGGACCAGTGCACGTCGGCAGGCAGGCCGTCGAAACCGAAGCCCACGGTGCTGCGGGTCCAGGTGAAGGACTCGAACACGTAGGAGTGCGCCCCCATCGAGGCGTAGAGCCACGGCGTGTCGTAGAGGTACCAGTACATGGGGAAGCCCGGTGGCTGGCTCCTCGCCGGCGTGGCAAGCATCGCCATCGCGACCCCTGCCGCAAGCACGCTCGCGCGGGCGCCGAACTGTAGTCCGGGAGGGAGCCCTAGTCGTATTGCCCCTTGAAGCTTCATCGCCCTCACCTCCTCGGCCGGGCTCTGCCCGACCGCGAACAGCGGCCGCGCGGCCGGGCAGGACGGATGCGGCCCGCCGCGGCGGCGAGTCATGGGGGAACGGGCGCTCCCGCTGGAGCGTCCGGTCGGGAAGGTCCGGAGGACCCTCCTACTCCGTTCGTCGCACGAGCGGGTGGGGCGTTTTTGCAGGAGAAGGGGTCGCCGGGTCCGGCCGTCGTGAACGGTCCGGGCCGGGAGCACACGGAGGGCCGCGACTTGAGGGGATGCCGCAACGCCAGGAGGGCGGATCTGGAGCCCCGCCCGCGGCATTCGGCCTCACGGATCGCAACGCGTCACGCTCCGTGACGCCGCCGGGGGCATGACTTCGGCGAGCGAAGAGGCCGCCTCGCGACGCTACCTTTCGAGCACCGTCTTCCGTGTCCGGGTCTGGCCGGCGGCGCTCAACCTCGCAATGTAGATGCCGGGGGAAAGCACCGCCCCCGTCTCGTCTCGGCCGTCCCAGGATACCGAGTGCCAGCCCGGGGAGAGTTCGCGGTCCACCAGGATCGCGACTTCCCTTCCGCCCGGGTCGTAGACCGCCAGGCGCACGGCCCCGGCGTTCGGCAGCGCGAAGTCGAACCGTGTCCGTGACGCGAAGGGATTGGGGTAGCTCGAGCGGAGCTCCAACCTCTTCGGGCTCGCTTCGCGGTCCTCGACTGCCACCGGCTGAAGCAGGTCCGCGCTGCTCGAGTGCGAGTTACCGTCCGTGGCAACGAGCCGGTACTGCCCTCCCGGCAGGGGGCCAGGAATGGAGAACGAGCCGTCCGGATTCACGTCGGCGAACGCGCCCAGCAGCTGCCCGTAGGAGCCCTCGGAGAAGTACTCCAGCCTCACCCCCACCCAACCGGGGACGGACAGATTGTCGTCCATCACGCTGCCGGGCAGCCCTTGGAGCCCGTCAGGTCCAATGACGAGGCGATCCGGCTGGATCGTCGGCGCCTGGGCGTCGGCCGGCACCACGGCCATGGCCGTGGTGCCCATGCCCACGTCCAGCGGGACGTTTCCGGGTCCCCACACTTGAGACAACCCCGGCAAGAAGGCGAAGTAGGAATCCCCGAGCGGGGCGTAGTTCGTCGTGGAGAACCACAACCGCACGATGCTCCCGCCAGTCCATAGCTGCGCAGCGTCTCCCGAGTTGATGACAATGCGGCCTGGGAACCACAGGGCCGTGGCACCGGGGAAGGCCGAGAGGAACTGTGGATCAGGCTGGGCCGCCGTCGGCACGAAGATCGCAGGATCATAGGCCATCTGGAGAATCATGGAGGCCACCGGGGAACTGTTGCCCGACAGAGACGCGACGGTCTGCAGGGTTCCTCCCGGGCTCACGTTGGCCGGCAGGCACCCCGTTGCGCCGTTTGGCTTGCTGCAGACGACATCAATCCTCTGGAGGCCGAAGTTCGAGGGGAGGGTCGAGGACGTTCCTCCCACGAACGCGTACAGCGTGTGGCGGAAACCTTCCGCGTCGTCGTCGTCAAGCCCCCTGGTCCCCGAGAAGAGACAGCGCCGGTTCACCTGGGAGTCGCATCGTACCACCAGGTTGACGTCGATCGTCTGGTCCGTCGGTCCACCGCGAGGGATCGGGAGCGGTTGGGACGAGATGTGCTCGTCATTCCAGTCGCCGAATCCTGGATCTTCCTCCCAGAGCTGAACCTCCATTCCGCCCTGGAAGTTGAAGGTCTTCGAGATGAAGACTCGGACCGTGATCAGCCCGCTTTGCCCGCAATCCAAGAACAGCGTCTCGTAGCCAGTTGGGTCCACGATGCTGACCCGGTTGATCTTGCACCACTCCGTGGCCAGAGCGGAATCCGCAAAGCCGGCGAGGGCGAACAGCGTGGCCGACGCGAGGGTCGCGGTGCGGTTGACGACAAGATGCCTGGTCATGGCGCACTCTCACTTGTGCGAGCCGATGGGAAACGAGACTGGGCGGCGCACTGCCACCCGGCGAACCTGGCACGGGATCGGCCGGACCTGTCCCGCCCCGAGGTCCGTTCCACCTCGTTTGTCGCGCGAGCGGAGGGAGTGTTACGGAGAACGGAAACGCCGGGCGCTCTCGCCCCCGATCAGCGGGCCCGGGCCGCGACCACCCGGAACGTGGCGACGTGAGGCGATGCCGCGGCGCCGGGCAGGCGGATCTCCAGCCGATAGCCCCCGGGCTCGAGCAGGCGGGCGGGCAGCAGCAGGAACATGGCCTGGGTCGGGGCGTCCCACAGCTCGGACCACGGGGCCCGGTGGGTCCACACCACCAGGCCCGCCTCCACGCGAACGAGCCCCAGCGAAAGCGAGGTCTGCGCCGTGACCCCCGGCGGCTGGTAGTCCACCAGGACCGGCAGGAACGGCTGGCCCGGCCGGAGCGCCACGGCCGGGGCCGCCGCCCCGCCGCGCCGCGTGTCGGAGAGGAAGAGGAGCGCCGCCGGCCCCGACCACTGCG
>JBBIHL010000090.1:0-9516 GCA_037447075.1 Candidatus Eiseniibacteriota bacterium
GATCTCCTGGTAGGAGAGCTCGTCCACGAAGTAGAGCGCGGCCACGACACGGAACTTGACCGGCAGGGAGTGCAGCGCCCGCGTCACCTTCTCGCCGTCCAGCCGGCTCAGGAACGCCTGGGCCGGGTCCGCCGCGCTCCCGTGAAGTCCGGCGGCATAGGTGCGCGCGTAGAGGTAGTGGTCGATGCAATGCTCGGGCACGTCGTCCAGCGAGATCGCGGCCGGGGCGCGCCGCGCCTTGCGGCAGTTGCACAGGAAGACGTTGGTCAGGATGCGCATGAACCAGGCCCGGAAGTTGCTGCCGGGCCGGAAGCCGCCGAAGCCCCGGTAGGCGAGCAGCGCGGCCTCCTGCACCACGTCCTCGGCGTCCACCGGGTCGCGCGTGAAGTGAAGCGCGGCCTGGTAGGCCCGCCCCAGCACGGGACGCAGCAGCGCCTCGAACTCGGGGCGGCGGTCGGTCGCCGGCGAAGCTTGAGGGGTTCCGGTCATGGCGAGCGCTCCTCTCGCAGCAGCTCCCGGATGAGCGGCGAGCCGTTGACGATCGTGACCTGGCGCGCGGAGAGCCGTTCCAGCATCTCGGCGGCCTTGCGCTCCACGTAGGTGACGCCCGAGAGGTCGAGCCGCACCGAGCCGGCCTGGGCCAGCAGGCTCAAGCACTCGCGCTCGAGGAGCGGGACCCACTCCGACACGATGTCGCCCTCCACCTTGAGCGTCGCGCCCGGCGTCTCCTGGGGAACCTGCGTGAGCCGCATCATCTCCCGTGTCCTCCTCCGTGGGGATCCTGTGGAGCGCGGGGACTGCATCGCCCGTGCCGGCGGGCGGGGGGCGGCGGCGTCAGGCGCAGCGGCTTGGCGGGGAGGCGATTAGCGGCGTGAGGGCGCGACGGGGAACGAGGCCCGGCGCCGCCGCTTCACGAAATATTGGGAGGTTCACGTCAGCGCGGAGGGCCCGGCCTTGGGGCGGCGGATTCCCAGCTTCTTCATCCGGGCCTCCAGGGTGGTCGGCTTGAGACCCAGCACGCGCGCCGCCCCGTGGGGGCCGCTCACCCGCCAGCCCGTCTTCTCCAGGGTGGCGAGCAGGTGCGCCCGCTCCACCTCGTCGAGCGTGGGCCCGGCCGGCCTTCGGGCCGGGGCCGGGCCCTGGGCCACCCACTCGGCGATCTCGAGCGCCGTGCCCCGGGTGATGATCACCGAGCGCTCGATCACGTTCGCCAGCTCCCGGACGTTGCCCGGCCACGAGTAGGCGGTGAGCGCGTCCAGCGCGCGCTTGGGCACGGTCTCGATCTTCTTGCCGAGCTTGCGGGCGTGCTTGAGCGTGAAATGCCGCACGAGCAGCGGGATGTCCTCCTTGCGGTCGCGCAGCGGCGGCGTCCGGATGGGGAACACGTTGAGCCGGTAGTAGAGGTCGTCCCGGAACGCGCCGGCCTCGACCGCCTGCTCCAGGTCCCGGTGGGTGGCGGCGATCAGCCGCACATCCACCCGGATGGCCCGCGAACCTCCGACGCGCTCGAACACGCCGTCCTGCAGCACGCGCAGCAGCTTCACCTGCATGTCCAGCGGCAGCTCGCCCACCTCGTCCAGGAACACCGTACCGCCGTGGGCCAGCTCGAATCGCCCGATCTTGCGCGCGACCGCGCCGGTGAAGGCCCCCTTCTCGTGGCCGAACAGCTCGCTCTCCACCAGGCCGGGCGAGATCGCGCCGCAGTTGACGGTCACCAGCGGCCGCACCTTGCGCGGGCTCATCTGGTGGATGGCCCGCGCCACCAGCTCCTTGCCGGTTCCGGTCTCGCCGCAGATCAGCACGGTGGCGTCGGTGGGCGCCACCTGCTCGACCTGGGCCAGCACCCGGCTCAAGGCGGGGCTGCGCCCCACGATCTCGCCGAAGCCCTGGTGCGAGCGGATCTCCTCCAGCAGGTAGACGTTCTCGGCCTGGAGGCGGTCCCGCAGCCGGGCGACCTCGGTGAAGAGCTCGGCGTTGCGGATGGCGATCGCCGCCTGGGACGAGAGCGCCTGCATCACCTGGATGCGGTCGGGCGTGAAGGCGTCCGGGGCCAGGTTGTTCTCCAGGTAGAGCGCTCCGATGAGCTTCCCCTGGTGGACCACGGGGGCGCACAGGATGGAGCGCGGCCGATTGCGGACCACGTAGGGATCGCCGCCGTAGGCGCGGTCGGCGACCGCGTCGGCCACCACCACGCTCGAGGCCGTGCGCCAGACGTAGTTCGCGATGGGTGCGCACAGCGGCGGGTCGCCCGCCAGCGGCACGGCGTGCAGCACCTGGACCCGGTCCTCCTCGACCGAGGCCTGGACCAGGGGCGCGCCGCCGCGGGCGAGCAGCAGGTGACCCCGCTGGGCGCCGGCGTTCTCGACCACGATGCGCATGAGCTTGGCGAGCAGCCTCTCCAGGTCGATCTCGCTCGAGATCGCCTGGGCCGCCTTGAGGACGGTGAACAGGTCCAGGCTGGCCGCGCCGGTGCGCGTGGTGAGCAGCGTGGCCTCGCGCTCGGCCGGCAGCGCGGCCGGCGCGCCGGATCCCGCCAGGGCGCCGAGCAGCCCGGGGTGGCGCCGCTCCAGGTCCCGCGCCTTCGCCGTGGCCCCCCATTGCTCGTAGACGTAGCGCGCCTCGGCCAGGAACTGCGCGGCCAGCCGGTCGTGGCCGCGCTCCCTCCAGAAGCAGGCGACGAGCTCGTTGGCCAGCGCCCGCTCGCACGGCACGTCGCCGTCGCGCGCCGCCCGCACCGCCGCGTCGTAGTGCTCGACGGCTTCCACCGGGCGTCCCGCGACCCGGGCCGTCTCGGCGGCCACCAGCAGATGCTGGTGCCGGAAGTTCTCGGGGCAGTTCTCGGCCCAGACCGCCAGCCGGTCGCGGGCGGCTTCCAGCTGCCGCAACGCCTCCCGGCGCTCGTCCTCCCCCATCTTCGGGTAGAGCGCCGCCCGGGTGAGCGCGTGGTAGAAGCAGAGCTTGGCCGGCCAGATGGTGCCGGTGAGGCTGTGGGTCACCGCCTCGGCGCGCCGGGCGGCGGCGGCGGCCTCGTCGTATTCCTCGAAGAGGTAGGCCAGCGCCAGCTTGGTCACCCAGAAGAAGGTCTCGAAGAACGGGTTCCCCTGGTAGGTGGCCAGGTAGGCCTGCTCGTCGAATCCGTCTCCCGAGAGCGACGCGCGCTTCGCCGTGCGGCCCTTCAGGGCCAGGGCGTGGTTCAGGATCCCCTTCTGGGCGTCGGCGAAGGCGTCCATCTTGATCTGCCGCAGGAAGTCCACGTTCGGCCCGTACTCCTTGAGGAACGTGTCCAGGTCGGGGCCCAGCAGGAACCCGTACCAGCTCGCCACGTAGATGCCGTAGGTGGCGAACGTGAGGTCTCCCGCCTCGAGACCGGCCCGGTAGGCCTCCGGGCGTGGGGCACGCAGGTCTTGAGCGGACGGCGCCACTGGTTCACGAAGCAGGCGAACAGCTCCTGCACCTTGGCCCGCGAGCGCCGGTCGTCGAACTTCTCGTTGACCTGGATGGCCAGCAGGCCGAATTCGTGGCCGGTCCGGTAGTCGCCGAGGCGCGACCCCACGGTGATGCCGTGGAACAGGTAGCCGCTCGCGGACTCCTCGCAGTTGCCGTGCTCGAGCGAGAGGCTCACCATCGTCGCGGGGATGAGGGCGATGAGGCCGGCGTCCGCGGCGATGTAGGCCGAGGCCCACACCGTCATGAGCAGCCTCATGCAGGTGCGGACGCCCGGGTCGCTCATCACCGGCAGGCCGAGCAGCTCGGGGACGGCACGGCCGTCGAGGCGCCTGCCGATCGCGCGCAGCTCCGCCTGGAACGCCGCCTCCTTGGCCTGCTCCTCCTCCGGCAGCTCGATCCCGAAGAGGCGCAGCGCCGCCCTGCCCGCGCGGATCGCGTCGGCGTAGCGCGCCTGGTTCTCGAACTGCACCACCTGCAGCCGGTGGACCTCGGCCCGCTCCTGCCGCGAGGCCGCGCGCTGGAGCAGCAGCGCGCAGGATCGCTCGGCCTCCGGGAACTGCCCGCACAGGTACTCGCACTCGGCTCGCTCCAGGTGCAGCGCGAAGGCCAGCTCGTGCCGCTCGTTCCAGGCGCCGGCCGGCGGCAACACCGCGCCGTGATCGAAGTAGCCGAGCGCCGCCCCGAAGGCGGCCGAGGCCTTGGCCTTCCGTCCGGCCGCCAGGTTCAGCTCGGCGAGACGCAGGCGCTCGTCGGCGCCGGTGATGAGCTCGGC
This sequence comes from Candidatus Eiseniibacteriota bacterium, assembly GCA_037447075.1. Taxonomy (GTDB): domain Bacteria; phylum Eisenbacteria; class RBG-16-71-46; order RBG-16-71-46; family RBG-16-71-46; genus JBBIHL01. Next base: position 4,220 of record JBBIHL010000090.1, read on the forward strand.
CCCCAGGTTCAGGTGGTTCACGATGTCGAAGAGGCGCTCCTGCTGCTCCGCCTCGGAGCTGCTCTGAAGCAGGAGTCGGCCGATGGCGAGGTGCGCCTGGCGCGTCGCTTCGGGCGGGATCAACGCGTAGGCCGCCTGCTGCACCCGGTCGTGGAGGAACCGGTAGGCCGCCTCCTCTCGCAAAGCTCCGCCCCCCGCGGCAGCCGGTGCGTGGGCGGCGTCGAGGGGAAGCAGGAGCCCCTGCTCGACCGCCTCCCACAGCTCGGCCGCCGTCTCGGCGGGGCCCTGCCGGCACACGGTGGCCAGCGCGCGCAGGTCGAAGCGGTTGCCGATGCAGGCCGCCCGCTTGAGCGCCTCCTGGCAGCGCGCCGAGAGCCGCTGGATGCGCGTGGCCATCAGCTCGACCACGTTGTCGGTCATGGCGGCGCCCCGGATGCGCTCCAGGTCGAAGGTCCACTCCCGGGCCGAGTGGTCGAAGGCGAGCAGCCCGTCCTGGTGGAGCGACTTCATGAACTGCGCGACGAAGAACGGGTTCCCGTCGGTCTTGCGCAGCACCAGCGCGGAGAGCGGGGCGGCCCGGTCGGGCTCGCGCCTCAAGATGTCGGCCACGAACCGGTTCAGGTCGGGCTCCGCCAGCGGGCGCAGCGCGATGTGGCTCACGGCGGCCCCCGCGGCGCGGATCTCGTCCAGCGTGCGCGCCAGCGGGTGGCCGGGGGCGACCTCGTTGTCGCGATAGGCCCCGATCACGAGCAAGGCGCCGAGCCCGCGGCGGGTCATGAGGCCCTGCAGCAGCCGCAGCGTCGCGGGGTCCGCCCATTGCAGGTCGTCCAGGAAGATCGCCAGCGGATGGGCCGGCGTGGCGCACACGCCCATGAACCGCTGGAACATCAGGTCGAAGCGGTTCTGGGCCTCGGCCGCGCCCAGCTGGGGCACCGGCGGCAGCGGGCCCGTGATCAGCTGGAGCTCGGGGATGACGTCGGCGAGCACCTGGGCGTTCGGGCCCAGGTGCTCGACCAGCGCGTCGCGCCAGGCGCGGACGTCGGCGTCGCTCTCGGTGAGGAGCTGCCGCACCAGTCCCTGGAACGCCTGGATCAGCGCCCCGTAGGGGACGTGCCGCAGGAGCTGCTCGAACTTGCCCGCGATGAAGTAGCCCTCGCAGCCCGCCAGCGACTTGTGGATCTCGTGGATCAGGGAGGTCTTGCCCACCCCCGGATGGCCCGACACCAGCATGAGCTCCAGCCCGCCGCCGCAGACCCGCTCGAACGCCTCCATCAGCGTCGCCAGCTCGCGTTCGCGGCCGTAGAGCTGCTGCGGGATGAGGAAGCGGTCGAAGACGTCGTGCCGGCCGGGAACCAGCTTCTCGATCCGTCCCGTGGCGCCCAGCTCGTGCAGGCACTCCGCGAGGTCCGCCTCGACGCCGCGCGCGCTCTGGTAGCGATGCTCGGCCGTCTTCGCCATGAGCTTCATGACGATGTCGGAGACCGGGCGCGGCACCGCCGGGTTGAGCTCGCCGGGCGCGGCGGGCGTCCGGGCGATGTGGGCGTGGACGACCTCGAGCGGATCCGGGGAGTCGAACGGCAGCCGGCCGGTGAGCATCTCGTAGAGCGTCACGCCCAGCGCGTAGAAGTCGCTGCGGTAGTCCACGTCGCGGTTCATGCGCCCGGTCTGCTCGGGCGACATGTAGGCGATCGTGCCCTCGAGCACGTTGGGATGCCCGAAGCCGCGCCGCTCGGCCGGGAGCTGCGAGGCGATGCTGAAATCAAGCAACGTCAGCCGGCCGTCGGCGGGGTTGATCAGCACGTTGTTCGGGTTGACGTCCTTGTGGATCAGGTTGCGCTGGTGAAGCTCGCCGAGGGTGGCGGCGAGCTGGCGGCCATGGCGCAGCGCCGCCTCCAGCGCCATGCCCCCGGGCGGGATCAGCGACTTGAGGCGCTGGCCGCCGGCGTCCTCCAGGATGAGCGCCAGGCGGTCGCGGTGCCGCTCCAGGCCGTGGGCGCGGGCCACGCCGTCCACGGCGAGCCCGCGGATGATCTCGAACTCGCGCGCGAGGCTCGCCAGGTCAGAGGGGGAGGGGAAGTCGCTCGCCAGGGTCTTGATGATGACGGGGGCCTGGTCGCTCTCGCGCCGTCCCCGATAGATGACGCGCCTGCGCCCGCGGTAGACCTCGGCCTCGATCGTGTAACCGGGGATCAGCATGGCCGGCCTCGGCTCCGTGGTCGGGCGGATGGGGGCGCCGCCACCGCGCCCCTCGGTGCGACGGAGGGGGCGCCCACTCGGGACGATCGGGGAGCGTGCATGGGGATGCCGGGGCGGCGGCTGTGGGACGGCAGCCGCTCCGCGAGTCAGGCCGGCAGGATACGCCAGCGCCCGCGTGCCGGGATAGCGTGAAAACGGCCGCGCCGGCCGGGCGCGGCCGGCTCAAGGAGGGCCCTGCCCAGGCGGCAACCGGCGCCGGCCCGCCCCCGTAGAAAGGTAATGCCACGGGTTGCGGGGCCTCCCGCGTACGGGCCCCCGCCGCGGCGGCTTCCGGAGGAGGCCATGATTCCTGGAGCTCGGCTGCTCCCGCTGCCTCTCGCCCTCGCCGTCTCGGCATCCGGCTCGGAGATGCCCGCTCCTCCTGCCCTGGTGTTCACCCACGTCACGGTCATTGACGCCACCGGGGCCCCGCCCCGTCCGGGGATGACGGTCGTGGTTGCCGACGGCCGAATCCGCGCGCTCGGGCGCGATGGTGAGGTGCCGAGGCCGGACCCGGCGCGCGTGATTGACGCGCGGGGCAGTACCTGATTCCCGGCCTCTGGGACATGCACGTCCACGTCCTGTTCGAGGGGGTGCCCGAGCTGGTCTTCCCGCTGTTCGTCGCCAACGGCGTCACCGGCGTGCGCGACATGAGCAGCGACCTGGCGCTCGCGGCCCGGCTGCGCCCGCAGCTCGAGCGCGGTGAGGTCCTCGGGCCGCGCCTGGTGGCGGCGAGCCCGATCGTTGACGGCCCGCCCCCTTCTGGCCGGGCTCCATCGCCGTGAAGGACACGACCCAGGCACGCGAGGCGGTGCGGCGGCTGAAGGAGCAGGGCGCGGACTTCGTGAAGGTCTACTCGGGGCTCTCGCGAGGGACGTATTTCGCGGTGCTGGACGAGGCAAGACGCCTGGGCCTTCCGGTGGCCGGGCACATCCCGCCCGGCGTGCGGCTGGCCGAGGCGGCGGATTCCGGGCAGCGCTGCGTCGAGCACCTGGACGGGCTGCTGCGCGCCTGTTCCGAGCGTGAGGAAGAGCTGCGCACGGGTGAGCTCGAGCTGCTCGAAGCTGCCTTGAGACGGGACACGAGCGCGAGGGTGGCGCAGCGGCGGCGCGCGCTCCAGGCGCTCGGCGGGTCGTCCTTCAGCGAGGAGCGCGCACGCCAGCTGATCGGGCGGCTCGTCCGGAACCAGACCTGGCAGGATCCCACGCTCGTAATCGGCCGCCTCTACGCGACGCTCGACGACACGACCGTGCTTCGCGACGCGCGCCTGCGCTACATGCCGGCCTTCTTGCGGCCGTTCTGGGACCTGGAGAAGGACCCGCGCACGCGCGACCGGCGATCCCCGGAGGATCTCGGCCACGCCCGGCGCGCGCTCCAGAAGCACCTGGAGCTCGTCGGCGCGATGCATCGCGCGGGCGTGCCGCTGCTGGCGGGGACCGACGCGCTCAGCCCCTACTGCTTCCCGGGATTCAGCCTGCACGACGAGCTCGCGCTGCTGGTCCAGGCCGGCCTTTCCCCCCTCGAGGCCCTCCAGTGCGCGACGCTGAAACCCGCGCGCTTCCTGGGTGTCGAGCAGCGGTTCGGCACCATCCAGGAAGACAAGGTCGCCGACCTCGTGCTGCTGGACGCCAGTCCCCTGGAGGACATCAGGAACACGACCCGCATCGCGGCGGTCGTGCTCGCCGGGCGCTTCTACGACCGGGCCGCACTCGACCGCATGCTGGCCGAGGTCGAGGCGGCGGCTCCCGGTCGAAGTGACGACCGGGGGGCCTACCGCAGCCACCCCTCCGGGTCGAGCGCGGTCGCGCCGCGGCGCACCTCGAAGTGCAGGGCGCTGCCCTTGAGCGAGCCGGATTCGCCCACGCGCCCGATGGCGGCGCCGGGTTCCACCTCCTGGTTCACCCGCACCAGGATCTCGGAGAGGTGGGCGTAGAGCGTGTAGTAGCCGTCGCCGTGGTTCAGGATGACCAGCTGGCCGTAGGTGCCGTAGTCGTCGCTGACGAAGTCCACGCGCCCCTTGGCCACGGCCCGCACCGGCGTGCCGATCTCGGAGCGTATGTCAATGCCGTTGTTCATCGTCTTGGTGCCGAAGCGCGGGTGCTCCTCCACGCCGAAGCGCCCCACCACCTCGCCGTTCACCGGCCAGTCCAGCCGACCCTCGGCCCGGGCGAACTCCCCGGTGTAGGGCACCGGCTGGCGCTCGCCCGGCCGGGCGGACGCCCGCCGCGCCTCCTCCTCCTTGCGCTGGCGCTCGAGCTGCGCGAGCAGGCGCTGGATGCTGCGGGCCGTCTTCTCCAGCTCCAGCGCCGCCGCCTCGTAGGCGCGCCGCTGGGTCTGGATCTGCGAGACCGTCTGCCGGCGCTCGCTGCGCAGCGCCGCCAGGCGCCGGCGCTCCCGCTCGGAGAGGGTGATGTTGCGCTCCACCTGGTCGAGGGTGGCCGAGAGCTGCTGGGCGTTGATCGCCACCTGCTCCCGCAGGCCTTCCAGCTCGGCCAGCATCTCGCGATCCTGCCGGGCGATGCGCACCAGGAAGTCCCAGCGCATGAGCAGCTCGGCGAAGCTGCTGGTGGAGAGCAGGAACTCGACCTCGCCGGCGGGACCGAACTTGTAGAGGTTGCGCAGTCGCCGGCCGAGCAGCTGGCGCTGCTTCTCGAGCGTCAGGCGGCTGCGTTCCAGGCGGGCGCGGGTGAGCTTCAGGTCCTGGTCGAGCGCGTCCTGGCGGCGGTTGAGCTGCCGCACGCGACGCTGGGTCTGGGTGAGCGAGCGCTCGGTGGAACGCAGCCGGACCAGCTCCTTGCTCTCGCGCGACTTGAGGCGCCGGGCCGCCTCGCGCGACTCGCGCGCCTGGCGCTGGATCTCCTCCAGCTCGCGGCGCTTGTGCATCTCCAGGCTGTCGCCGGCCGGCGCGGCCGGCGGCGTGGCGCGGGCGGGCAACGCCGCGAGCACCGCGACGAGCGCGGTCGGAGCCGCCCACCGACGCGCGATCGCCACGGTCGAATCGTACGAAGCCTTCCTTGCTGCGCGCGCTCCGCTGGCACCAGGATGCCCGGTGTCCGAAGGAA
>JBBIHL010000091.1:0-6329 GCA_037447075.1 Candidatus Eiseniibacteriota bacterium
CCCCACGGCCTGCTCGGCGCCGCGCGGGAACGGGGGCACGCGCTCTCGGCGGTGGGCGCCGCGCCGGTGACGCCCCGGCTGCGCGGGGCCGAGGTGTCGTGGGGGAGCGATGCGGGGGTGAACGCGCCGCCCGTCCTGGAGCCGCGCGAGGCCCCGGCGACGGCCGAGGCCCAGGCGCACTACCGGCGCCTGTTCGTGTACGGGCCGCGCTGGGCGGAGCGCAGCTTCGGCGCGGCGCTGGGCACCCTGGCCCCCGGGGCGCACGCGGACCTGGTCGTGGTGGACTACCTCCCGGCCACCGAGCTGGACGCCGACACGCTGCCAGAGCACCTGGCTTCCGGCCTGCTGCGGGCCCCAGTCTCGGGGGTGATGGTGGCGGGCGAGATCGTCGTGGAAGGGGGGCAGGCGCTCACGGCCGACGAGCAGGAGATCGCGGCCCGGGCGCGGGAGTGCGCGGCGCGGCTGTGGGGGCGGCTGGGGTGAGGGGCCGGGTTGGCGCAGAGTCGCGCCATCCCGCCCGGGTCACGCGCGCGGCGGCTCTCCACCGTGAGCCTGGATCTCCATCCCGATCACGACTTGGGCATGGGCCGCGAGCGCGAGCCTCCAGCCGCTCATGATGCCGCTCCCTTCCCGCCGCGCCTCCCACTCTCGACGTGGCGCTTCAGCCCCTCGAAGGTGCCAGCGATCCCCCGGTCCAGCATCCGCCGCATCATGAGGACGTCCATGAGCGCGCCCAGGGGACCGAACTTGACCTTGTAGTCCAGCGCCTGGCTCATGCGCGTGGCGTCGCCTTCCCGGTGCAGCTCGGTCCTCCACTTCATGAAGACGATGGGCCACTCGCTGGCGGCGACCTCCAGGCCGATGGCGTGCGGCGGGTTCCATTCCCACACCCGTTCCTCCACCCAGCCCTTCGGCTTCAGCTCGCAGCGGCGGGCCGCGCCGACGCCCTCGCGCTGGTCCGAGAGGTAGCGGGCGGAGGCGACCATCGGGTTCCAGTCCTGCACCGCGGCGAGGTCGGCGACCGCCTTCCACACCGCAGCGATCGGCGCGTTGATCCGGATCTCGTGGTGAAGGGTGGTCATGCGTGATCCCCCCATGTGGCTAGAGACGGGCCGCGACGAACTCGCGCGCCTCCGTCGCCAGCTCGAGCCACGCGCCCCTCGACTCCGGGGCTACGGAGACCCACTCCTTGGAGGTCCGGCCATGCCCCGGGTCGAAGTAGACGCCACGCCCCGACTCCACCAGCCGCTTGACCCGATCCGCCGGGAGCTTCAGGACCAGCCGGCCCTTCCAGGCCACGGCGAACACCTTCCCCGAGACCTTGAGGCAGGTCGAGCCGAACATCCGCGCGCTGGTGACGGCGGAGCTGCCCAGGAGCGGCTCCGCGACGGAGGCGAAGAGCCTGGCGGCCGGGTCGTCTTGGAGGGGAGGCGAGGATGCCGGCCGCGGCCTCGCCTTCCGTGGGGTGGGCATTCGCTTCGGGCTGCCTTTCTTCATGGCCAACCTCCCGTGTGCTAGGGCCCGGGCGAAGCCGCCGGGTGCGAGCCGGCCAGGGCCACGGCCTTCTGCCCGAGCTGCTTGAGGATGGACGGATCGTCGTAGGTCCTCGACAGGAGCAGAATCCCTTCCATGAACGCGACCACCGCCCGTGCGTTCTCCGGAGGGCTGATCCCCGCAAGGTCGCCGCGCCGCACGGCCTCCTCGAGCGCCCTCTCGAGCCGGCTTGCGATGTCATCGAAGATCTGCCGGACCCGCTCGCGGATCTGGGGGTCGTGCGAGCTCATCTCGGCCGACAGATTCCCGAAGGCACAGCCTCCGCACACACCGGTAGTTCTCTTCTCGTGGGTGCTGGCCTCTGCGATGGCGGCGAAGAACTGGCCGATGCGTTCGAGCGGGGGTGCGCCGCTCCCCAGGATGGGCTCGACCAGGTGTTGCTTCGCCAGCGCCCAGCGAAGCTCCAAGGCCGCGAGCGCCAGGTCCCGCTTCGAGCGGAAGAAGTGGTAGAAGCTCCCCTTCCGGACGTTGGCGTGCCGGCACAGCTCGTCGATCCCCACGCCCTGGTAGCCGCGTGCATAGATTCGCTCCACGGCGCTGGACACCAGGCGCTCCCGGGCATTGCTGGTTCGTCCCATAACGGTAGATGACCGGTCAAGTATTCCATCAGGACGAGCGAGGGTCAAGGCCGTTCCTTGGGGCTGGTAGCGGCCGGCCACAATGGCGTTGACTCGCCACCATTCAATGATTACATTGAATGCATGAAAGCCGCCGGCCACCGCGCCTTCAAGGACCAGCTCTACGAGCAGCTGGCGCGCATCTCGCGAGCGCTCGCCAACCCCCATCGCCTGGAGCTGGTGGACCTCCTCGGCCAGTCGGAGCGCAGCGTGGAGGAGCTCGCGCAGCTCGCCGCGCTGTCGGTGGCCAATGCCTCGCAGCACCTGCAGACCCTGCGGGCGGCGCAGCTGGTGAGCGCCCGCCGCCAGGGGCCGCGGGTCTTCTACCGCCTGGCCGGCCCCGAGGTCTTCCGCGCCTGGCAGGCCATCCGGGATCTGGGGGAGGGGCGCCTGGCCGAGGTCCAGCGCCTGGTCCGCACCTACCTGGAGGACCGCGGGAAGCTCGAGCCGGTGACCGCGGCCGAGCTGCTGGAGCGCCTGCGCGAGGGCAAGGTGGTGGTGCTCGACGTGCGCCCCGCCGAGGAGTTCCGCTCGGGCCACATCGCCGGGGCGCGCTCGATCCCGGTGGACGAGCTGGACGCGCGGCTCCACGACCTGCCCCGCGACCAGGAGGTCATCGCCTACTGCCGCGGCCCGTTCTGCGTCTACTCCGACGAGGCCGTGGCGGCGCTGCGCAAGCACGGTCTGTCCGCGCGCCGGCTGGCGGTCGGGTTCCCCGACTGGCGCGAGGCCGGCCTGCCCGTATCGAAGGAATGAGGCTCGAACCCACGTACGCGCGCCCCCACGCGCGCCAGGAGGATCAGATGGAACCGGTCGCCATTCCCGAGGTGGATCTGGAGACCTTGCGGTGCGAGATCCGCAAGGAGTACGCCGAGGTCGCCCGGCAGCCGGGCAAGGGCTTCCACTTCCACACCGGCCGTCCCCTGGCCCGCCTGCTGGGCTACGAAGACGCCTGGCTGGACGGCCTGCCCGAGGGCTCGATCGAGTCCTTCGCCGGCACCGGCAACCCGTTCGCGATGGGCGCCCTGCGCCCCGGCGAGCGGGTGGTGGACGTGGGCTGCGGGGCGGGGCTCGACACCCTGATCGCCGCGCGCATGGTGGGTGCCGCGGGCCGCGTGCTCGGCGTGGACATGACCGAGGAGATGCGCACCAAGGCGCAGGCCTCGGCCGCCCGGCTGGGCCTGCATCAGGTGGAGGTGCGCGCGGGGCATGCGGAGTCGCTCCCGGTGGAGGAGGGGTGGGCCGACGTCGTGATCTCCAACGGCGTGGTGAACCTCTGCCCCGACAAGCTCACCGTGTTCCGCGAGATGCACCGCGTGCTGCGCCGCGGAGGCCGCCTGCAGATCGGCGACATCGCGGTGCAGAAGCCGGTGCCGGAGGCCTCCAAGCGCAAGATAGACCTCTGGACCGGCTGAATCGCCGGCGCTCTGCTGGAAGCAGAGCTTCGCGCGACGGTGGTGGCGGCCGGGTTCGAGGGCTTCGAGGTCACCTGGCGCGCCGACGTGTTCACCGGCGCTCCGCAGCAGTCGAGCGCCGCGCAGTTCGGCACGCTGGGGATCAACTTCCACGCCCGCAGGCCGGAGGTGCGGTCGTGAGCGGCGCCGGCGTGGTCAAGCACCCGGACCAAGCGCAGGTGGCCCAAGCCCTGTGCGTGAGCGCCGCGCAGCTGCGCGAGTGGCTGGAGCGCGGCGAGGGGGTCATCGTGCTCGACGTGCGGCCCGCCCAGCAGCGCGCAGAATGGGCCATCCCGGGCAGCCTGCACGCCGACGTCTACGACGCCCTGTGGGCCGGCGCGCCCGACGCGCTGGCGCACGTGCGGCTGCCCGCCGGCGGGCCGGTCGTCGCGGTGTGCGGCGAGGGCAAGACCAGCCTGCTCGCCGCCCTCCAGCTGCGGGCGCGCGGCGTCGAGGCCCTGTCGCTCACGGGCGGCATGAAGGCGTGGAGCCTGGCCTGGAACGAGGCCGAGGTGCCGCTCCCCGCAGCCCGCGCCCAGGTGGTGCAGCTGCGCCGCACCGGCAAGGGATGCCTGTCGTATCTCATCGGCTCCCGGGGCCAGGCGCTGGTGGTGGACCCTGCGCTCGAGCCGGACGTCTACCGGCAGGCCGCCGAGCGACGCGGCTGGAGCATCGTGGAGGTGCTCGACACCCACATCCACGCCGACCACCTCTCCCGCGGGCGCGCCCTGGCCAACCGCTGCGGCGCCACCTACCGCCTGCCGGAACAGGGGCGGGCCTCGTTCCCCTTCGCGGCCCTGCGCGATGGCGACGTGGTCGCGTTGGGCGAGGCGCGCGTCACGGCGCGGCGCATGCCGGGCCACACCATGGAGAGCACGGTCTACGACCTGGAAGGGCGCGCCCTCTTCACCGGCGACACGCTGTTCCCGGACTCCGTCGGCCGGCCCGACCTCGAGGCCAAGGCCGGCGAGGCCGAGGCCAGAGCCCGCGCGCTCCACGCCTCGCTGAAGCGCCTGCTCGCGCTGCCCTCCGAGGCCCTGGTCCTGGCCGGACACGCCAGCTCGCCCGTGGCCTTCGACGGGCGGCCGGTCGCGGCGCCGCTCGGCGAGGTCGGCAAGCGGCTAGCGGTCACGCGGCAGAGCGAGGACGAGTTCGTGCGCTGGATCCTCGGGCGCATTCCCCCCACGCCGGCCAACCACACGCTCATCGTGAGGCTCAACGAGGCCGGCGTGCTGCCCGAGGGCGAGCTTGCGGACTTCGAGGCGGGGGCGAATCGCTGCGCGGTGAGGTGAGCGCGACGCCGGTCGCCGCCGGCCCGGCGCACGGCGGTGGCACCGGCCCCGCCGGGTGCGCACCCGTCGAGCTGGGGCTGCGCGCCAACTGGCGGCAGTTCGCCCTGCTGGTGCTGGTCAACGCCTTCGTGGGCGGGATGGTGGGGCTCGAGCGCGCCGTGGTCCCGCTGATGGCCGAGCGCGAGTTCGGCCAGACCTCGCGCACCCTCATCCTCTCCTTCATCGTCAGCTTCGGCGCCGTCAAGGCGCTGGCCAACCTGCTCGCGGGGGGCGCGAGCGACCGCTGGGGACGCAAGCGCATCCTGGTCGCCGGCTGGCTGGTGGGGCTCCCCGTGCCCTTCCTCATCATGTTCGCCCCCAGTTGGGGATGGGTGGTGTTCGCCAACGTCCTGCTGGGCGTGAACCAGGGGCTGTGCTGGTCCACCACCGTGGTGATGAAGATAGACCTGGCGGGGCCGGCCCGGCGCGGGCTCGCCATGGGGCTCAACGAGGCTTCCGGCTACCTCGCCGTCTCGCTCGCCGCGCTGGCCTCGGGTTACCTGGCCGCCACCTACGCGCTGCGGCCCCACCCCTTCGTGCTGGGCGCGGCCTTCGCGCTGGCCGGGTTGCTGCTCTCGGCGTTCTTCGTCCGCGACACCGCCGCCCACGTGCGGCGCGAGACCCGCATGGCGGATGCGGGCGGGAGGCCCGAGCGCCACCCGCCGGCCGCCCCGGCGCCGCGGCCCTCGTTCGCGCGCGTGCTGCTGCTGGGGAGCTGGAAGAACCGCACGCTCTTCGCGGTGAGCCAGGCCGGGATGGTGAACAACCTCAACGACGCCGTGGCCTGGGGCCTGTTCCCGCTGATGGCCGCCGCGGCCGGGCTCGACCTGACGCAGATCGCCTGGCTCGCCGCGCTCTACCCGGCGGTGTGGGGGCTCGCCCAGCTGGGCACCGGCCCGCTCTCGGACGCCGTGGGACGGAAGGGTCCCATCGTGACCGGGATGTGCCTGCAGGGCGCGGCCCTCGTGGGGCTCGCGATCCTGCGCGGCACCGCCGCGTGGGCCGCGGCCATGGCGCTGCTCGGCCTGGGCACTGCGCTCGTCTATCCCACGCTGCTGGGTGCGGTCTCCGACGTGGCCCACCCCGAGTGGCGCGCTTCCGCCGTGGGGGTCTATCGCCTGTGGCGCGACGCCGGCTACGCGGTGGGCGCGCTGCTCGCCGGCCTGCTCGCCGACCGCTTCGGGCAGTCGTGGTCCATCGGCGTGGTGGCGGCGCTCACCCTGGCGTCGGGAGTGGTGGCGGCGCTGCTGATGGCGGAGACGCTGCCCGGGCGGGCGAGGCGGGAGGCGCCGCGGCCGTAGGATCGCCTGGTGGGGCTACGGCGCCCGCAGCGGGTTCTCCACCGCCAGCGCCAGCTTCCACCTCCCGCCCGC
>JBBIHL010000091.1:6399-6741 GCA_037447075.1 Candidatus Eiseniibacteriota bacterium
AGCAGCAGGCCGTGGCTGTAGCCCAGGTCGTCCGAGGTCGAGAGACCGGCGGAGCCGGTCGTCCACTCGAAGAGGCCGCGCCGGTCCGGGAGCGCTCCGCGCACGTTGTCGAGCCCCTCCAGCGGAATCCGGCCCTCCCGGTAGAAGCGCAGGTCGGCGGCGCCCACGGCCCCCAGCGCGCGCCGCACGCCGCCGCGGGTGGCCTCGCGGGAGAGCGCGGCGTCCATGGTGCGCACCTGCCTCTCGGCGCCCGCCCCTGCGGGGCGCCCGCGCCCTTCGTGAGCCGGCCCCGCCCTGAAGTCCTGGCGGTCCCTGCCGCTCACGGGCTTCTCGTGGCTCACG
>JBBIHL010000091.1:6801-9489 GCA_037447075.1 Candidatus Eiseniibacteriota bacterium
CACACCGAGATGAAGTGGCCATGGGCGACCGGCGCGTCCGCGCGCTCGGCGGGCGGCCGGAACTCCCAGGGCCCGCTGGTGTAGCCCAGGTCGGCCGCCGCAGAGACCTCGGCGAAGGTCGGTCCCCACAGCAGCGTGCCGGCCACCGGACCGCGTGATTCCCAGAAGCGCTTGCCGTTCGCGGCCAGCGGGCGGAACACCACGCCGCTGTCGTCGAGGAAGGCGAGGAACGCGTCGCGCACGCCCTTCTCCACCGAGGCGGCGGCGAAGCGGCGCTCGGCCGCGACCAGGGTGTCGAGCGGGCTCGGGGCTCCGGGCGCGGCCAGCACCCAGGCCAGGAGAGGCCAGCCGGTCATTGGCGCGTCCTCACTCCCCGCGCATCATCCGCTCGATCCCCTCCGCGTCGCGCGGGAGCGCCGCGGTGAGCAGCCGGTAGCCCGTGGGCGTCACCAGCACCTCGTCCTCGATGCGCACGCCCAGCGACTTCTCGGGAATGTAGATCCCGGGCTCCACGGTGATCACCATGCCGGCCTGCAGCGGCTTGCCGTAGAGCCCGGCGTCGTGCACGTCCAGGCCCACGAAGTGCCCCAGGCCGTGGATGAAGTAGTCGCGGTAGCCGGCGGCGCGGATGATCTCCTCGGCCTTGCGGTGGATGTCCTCGTAGTAGGCGCCGGGCTTGACCATCTCCATGCACGCCTGCTGGGCGTGCAGCACCACCTCGTAGATGCGGCGCTGCTCGGGGGTGAAGCGGCCGTCGGCGGGGTAGGTGCGCGTGACGTCGGCGGCGTAGTGGCCGTGGTCGGAGCCGATGTCCACCACCACCAGCGAGCCCGCCGCGATGGTGCGGCTGTGCTCGGGGTAGTGGAGGATGGTGCTGCTGCGCCCCGAGCCCACGATGGGCGGGAAGCCCGGGCGCACCGCGCCCCCGCGCTTGAACTCCAGCTCGATCAGGCCCGCCACCCAGTTCTCCTCGACGCCGGGCCTGATGGCGCGGGCCGCGGCGCGATGGGCGGCCACCGTGGCGACGATCGCCTTTTCCATGTATTCCAGCTCGCGGGGCTCCTTCACCGAGCGCAGGGCGGGCAGCAGGTCGGTGCGGTTCTTGATGCTCACCTCGGGAAGCTGCGCGGTGAGCTTGCGGTAGAGCTCCATCTCGGGGCGGGCCGGAGCGTCGGGGCCGCCGGGGCTGCTGATGAGCTGCAGGGTGCGGGTGGTCTGCAGCAGGCGCATCAGCCGGCTCCCCAGTCCGGTGGTGCGGAAGATGCGGTCAATGCCGGTCACCCGGCGCAGCGAGTCGCCGATGTCCGGGCGCTCGCCGGTCCAGCGCTCGTCGTCCGGATCGCGCGGCTTCAAGAACAGCCACTCCCTGTAGAGGCGCTCCTCGGGCGCCATCACCAGCACGGCGCCGGGCTCGTTGAGGCCGGTGAGATAGTAGAAGTCGCTGTCCTGGCGGTAGCCGTCGGCGTCCTCCTCCCCCCGCGCGTGGAGCACGGCGATCCCGCCGCCCAGCGCCTTCATGAGCTTGGCCCGCCGCGCCTGGTAGACCGAGGCCGGGAAGGGCTTGGCGGGGGGGATGGCCGTGTCGGCGGCGATTGCGCCGGGCGCGGGGGCCGCGAGCGCGGCCAGCGCGAGAAGGACGATACGGCGAGGAGCCGGCATGGAGCGACCTCCGGTGAATGGGCGGCAGAAGGCGGCGCCGAGGGCGGCAGTATAGACTACGCGGGTAGTCGTTGCTCCGCGCCGGAACGGAGGCGTAGACTTGAATGGAGGCCGCACGCCACCCCCTGGCGCGCGCCCCGGAGCCCTCCCTTGGCCCCCAAAAGGAGGTTGCCATGCGCCCCGCTCCGCTCCTGCTCGCCGCCGCCCTGACCGCCTGGGCGACCCCCGTACGCGCCGACGACGTCGGGCCCAGCCACGACTTCTTCGACGTCCTCCCTGGTTCGCAACACGTCTTCCAGGGGCCCTACGCGGTCCCGGCGGACTTCTTCGCGCCGGGCTCCGACCCCTTCACCGGCCGGGTGGACCTGCGCAGCGCGCCCATGTCCCCGCAGCCGAGCTGCGCGGACATCCCTCCCAACACGGGCGTGCTGGTCCGCCGGCCCACCTCGGCCTCGCTCCCCACGGTCCCGTCACAGGACATGATCCCGATCGAGATCGTGCAGCTCTCGCTTCAGAGCGTCTCGCCGATCACCGTGACCTACAACGGCGGCCAGAACCCCGAGCTGTGGGACGTGCGGCTGATGCTCTCCACCGTGCCGCCGCCCGGCCCGGGCGGCGCCACCGTGAGGCACACCACCACCCAGGGCGGCACCTTCAGCGCCCAGTTCCCGGTGGCGCCGCGCTTCGAGTTCGTCAAGGTGCAGCCGCAGCCCGACCCGCCGCGGCCGCTGGACCTGGGGCAGCAGAGCTTCTTCGACGTGTATGTGGTCCTGGACCTGCCCTGGAGCCACACCGGGCCGGGAACGCTCGCGCCCACGACCTGCGCCGGCAACTTCCGGCCCACGGTGCAGGACGGCACCACGCTGGTGACCGGGACAATGGCGGGTCCCCAGACCACGCTCGTCGTCCAGTGGCCGCTGGGCGGTCCCACGGAGGTGCGCGCGGCCACCTGGGGGATGCTGAAGGTGCTCTATCGCTAGTGTTTCGAGTCCGAAGTCATGATAATATGGCCATGGCATGCTCGGGAGG
>JBBIHL010000092.1:0-9465 GCA_037447075.1 Candidatus Eiseniibacteriota bacterium
TAGAGCATCGCCGCCGCGAGCGCGTCCGCGGCGGCGGCCTGCGACTCGGTGAGCTCCAGCCGCTTGAGGAGCTCCCGCTCGCGCTCCAGCGCCGCCTCGAACACCCGCTGGATGCAGGCGGCGTCGGCGTGGACCTCGAGGGCGCGCGCGGCCTCGGCCGGGTCCCCCGCCGCCCCCAGCAGGAAGGCGAAGCTCGCCTCCGCCCCCGGCTCGAGGGACGCCGTGCGCCGCAGGCTCAGCACGGGGTCCAGCACGCTCCCGACCGCTCCGGAAAGCGGTGCCGGCTCGGTCAGGGCGCGGGGAGCCCCCCGATCCCGGCCGCGGCCCAGGAAGCGCAGGCGGTCGGTCTCGAACTCGAGGGCTCCCGGGCCCGGGAACGCGTGGAACGCGCAAGGGTGCCGCTCGTGGGCTCCGCGCGGGCGGCGCCGCGCCAGCAACGCCGCCTGGCGGGGAACGAACTCGGTCTGGACGAAGAGCTTGGAGAAGGCGGGATGGGCGGCGTAGGCGGCCGGGTGGTCCAGCGCCAGCTCCACGCAGCTGGTCAGCTCGATCCGCCGGGCGCGACCCGAGTGGTTTCGCAGCGTGACCCGGCGGATCTCCAGCGGAGCGTCGGGCGCGACGCAGGCCTCGAGGCGGGCCTCGATCCCGTGGTCCATGCGGGCGATGGCCAATGCGCCCGGGAGCCAGGCGACGTCGTAGCGTTCCGCCCCACGGCCCGCCGGCGCCCAGCCCAGCGACCAGTACGCGCCGCTCTCGCGGTCGCGCAGGTAGAGGAAGACGCCCTCCCGATCCTCGATCGGGTCGGCGCTCCAGGGCGTGAGCGCGACCCCCTCGAAGCGCGTGCAGCCCGTCCCGGACGCCGTGACGAGCGTGGCGAGGCGACCGTTGGAGAGGAGCGCGGCCGGGGCGAGCGCCGGGGGTGCGGGCCGCCGCCCGGGCGGCTCGAGCGCGCGGTGGGTGGGCGCGACGGCGTGCGGCATGTTCGAGGTCATCCTCCTGGACCGCCCGCGGCGCGGCGGGCGCCCCCGGCCGGGTCCCTGCGGGCGCTCAGTTCAGCCGCACGCAGCTGCGGACCTGCGGCACGCCGTCGCACTTCAGCCGGACGCGGTAGATGCCGCTTGCCAGTCCCCGGCCGTCCAGCACCGCGCGGTGCTCGCCCGCGGGAAGCGGGCCGTCGGCCAGCCGCGCCACCTCGCGGCCCTGCACGTCGTAGACCGCCAGGCTCCCCGGGAAGGAGCCGCCAGCCGGAAGCGCAGCGTGGTGGCGCCGCGGAAGGGATTGGGCTCGGCCGGCAGCAGCACGGCGGCGCGGCGCTCGCCGGCCTCCACGCCCACCACCGGGGCCGGCACGAAGCCGGCCCGCTCCAGGCCGCGCAGGATGTCGGAGTTGAGCATGAAGCGGTTCCAGACCGACCGGGTCCGGTAGTTCTCGATCATCAGCACGATCGGCCCCTGGTCGATGCCCAGGTAGTCCGCATCCCACCAGCCGCGGGTGAGGTTGAAGGCGTCGCGGAACCCGTAGGGCCCCCACAGCTGCGGGTAGTTGTTGTAGAGGTTCCGGATGACCGGGATCGCCACCTCGGGGGCGAAGGCGATCGAGCTCGCCGCCGCGGTGGGCGCCAGGGTGCCGTCGTCGTTCTGCGGCGGGGGCGCCCCTCGCGCCTGGTAGCCGGCGGGGCTGGGCCCGTCGCAGGCAGTGAGCCCCCAGAGGCTGTCCCCGTAGCCGACGTACTGGAACGGGTTCGCGATGCAGTAGGCGCGCTGGGCCAGGGTGGCGCGTCTCGAGTTCTCGAAGTAGGTGATCCCCTTGCCGGCCATGTAGGCGTCCCAGGCGCCCCGGAAGTCGATCCAGCAGTGGGAATACTGGTGGCCGAAGAGCGGGGGGAAGGTCAGGTAGGTCTGCCCGTACTGGGTCTGCCACTGCGGCGGATAGCCGCTGGTCCACGCGCTCCAGGCGCTGGCCGGAACCGGGTGGGTCGGCGACCCCAGGGCCAGGAGGTAGAGGATCATCGCCTCGTTGTATCCCACCCACTGTCCGTAACCCAGGAATCCGCTCTCGGGCTTCCAGCCCATCAGGATTCCCGGATTGAAGTTCCGCATGAAGTTCCAGTCGGCGCGATAGTAGATCGAGTCGGCGAGCGCGCGGATCTGGCTCTCCGTGGGCTCGAGCTGGCGGAAGTACTCCCTCACGTGCAGCACGCCTCCCAGCAGCAGCGCGGTATCAATGGTCGAGAGCTCGCTCGACCACGTGCGCGTGGCCGTGCTCATGTCGAGGAAGTGGTAGAAGAGCCCCTTGTAGCCGATGGTGCCGCTGGCGGCCGTGCCCTGGGGTCCGTTCCAGAAGGTCTCCAGGGTGGTGAGCACCCGGTCCCGCCCCGCTTCGCGCGTGATCCAGCCGTGGTCGATCCCCACGCACAGGGCGGAGAGCCCGAAGCCCACCGCCGCGATGCTGCAGGGCGAGCCTGGCGTGCTGCGATCCTTGATCAGCCCGTTGGAAGGATTGGCCTCGTCCCAGAAGTACTGGAAGGAACGGTGCTGCAGCGTGTCGAGCAGCGCCTCCGTGCTCTGCGCGCGGGCGGGGGCCGCCGCCGCGGCCGAAACCGCCAGGGCGATCGCGATGGCCGCACCATGGTGCCGTCTCATGGAAGATCCTCGCTCGGCCTAGAAGTCAAGTCCCACCGTCAACCGCTGCGCGCTTCCCAGCCGCCCGTGGTCGGCCCAGGCGACGTCCACGCGGTAATCGTAAGCCTCCAGCCGGCCATGCACCCCGGCCCCCATCGTCAGACCCTCCTCCGAGTCCTGCTGGAACAGGCTCTGGTAGCCGGCGCGCAGCGAGACCACGTCCCGGAACGTCCATTCGCCGCCCAGGTTGACGCTCTCGGAGTTGTCGCTGGGATGGCTGGCGTCGAGGGCGAAGCGCAGGGTGTTCTCCTGGTCCAGGCGCACCGGCAGGCCGACCCCCACGCGGAACAGCACCGGGACCGGAAAGTCGTCGGCGAAGCGGGATGCCGGCAGGGAGCTGTTGTCGCCGTAGCGGTCGGGGTCGTTGTCGTAGACGAAGCGCAGATCCCGGCCGTCGAAGCGGGAGCGCGTGCCGAAGTTGGAGATGCTCGCGCCGATGTGCAGGCCGTTGGGCGCGAGCCGGTAGAGCGTCCCCACGTTCAGCACGGCCGCCGACGCCGTGCTGTGCCAGATCGTCTCCTGCAGCCAGGTGAGCTGGATTCCGGCCGCGAACCGCTCCGAGATCTGGCGCCCGTAGCCGAGCCCCAGGGCCATGTCGCTCACCCGGAAGCGCTCTCCAGTCCCCAGCGGCTGCTGCACCGTGCGCACGTCCATGTCGCCCGAGTTGAGCGCCGTCACGCTCCCGTAGACGTTCCCCCAGCCCCCCAGCGGCATGGCGGCCGCCACGTAGTCGTAGCGGATGTCCGCGAGCCAGGCGCTGTGGGTGAACGTCGCCCCGAAGCGGCGCGCCCGGCCGATGGCGGCCGGGTTGTAGTAGGCCCCCTCCAGGCCGTCGCCCAGCGACGCCCCCGCGTTCCCCATGCCCGCGACCCGCGCGCTGGGCTCGATGAGCAGGAACTGCCCGAGCGCCGTCCCGGTCTTGGTCTGGGCGTGCGCCGGCACGGCCGCCGCCAGCATCGCCAGCGCCCACCAGGCCGGATGCCTGCTCGTCATTCCTCGCCTCACTTGATGATGGCGAACTTGCCGATCTGCTTGCCCACGCCGGGGGCCTCCACCTCGAAGAGGTAGAGGCCCGGCGCCACGTCCAGGTTGTCCTTGCTGCGCAGGTCCCAGGCCGCCATCGCGCTGGTCGAGCCGTCCTGGCGCAGCGTCTGCACCAGGGCGCCGCGCACCGTGTAGATGCGCACCGTCGCGTTCTGCGGCAGGCCGCGGAACTCCATGCGCCGCACGCCGCGGCCCGAGGTGGCGAACCGCTCCGGCTCGAAGCTGGCGGCGCCCACGTAGGGGTTGGGCACCACGTAGGCCTGCTGCTGGAATTCCACCCGTGCGGCCGTCGGGTCCACGCGCTGGCCGCCCGTCGTGAAGGTGAACTCGTCGAACGCGCCGAAGGGCTTGGTGAGCTTCAGGTCGTAGACGTCGCCGGGCGAGGGGGTCTCGAGCGGGCCCTGGGGGTCCATCACCACGTACCAGGTGGCCCGGGGCGTGGTCGGCGCGCTGGCCGCGTAGGTCACGATCTCGATGAACTCGCCCGGATCGCTGAGCGTGCTGTCCACCTTGCCGGCGACCTCGAAGAAGCGGAACTTGAGGGGGATGTCCCCCGCCGGGCCGTGGGCGACGACCTTGAACTTCGCGGGACGGCGCGGGAGCCCCACCGCCGCGAGGCTCGTGTCCACCACCTGGTCGTAGAAGGTGATGCTGATGTCGTCCGGGTAGCCCGGGCGCCGCAGGTTGAAGGGCAGCGACGGCTGGTAGCTCGCGTTGAGCCGCGCGCGGGTGACGCTGCCCGGGCGGAAGCCGGAGCGCGAGGTGTCCACCGTCACCGCCACGCCCGTCTTCACGATGGGCAGCAAGCCCGCTCCGACCGGGCCGATGCCCGCCCCGTCGAAGTCCTTTCCGGTCGAGAACAGCACGTCGCGCGCGGGCAGGCTGTCCACCAGCGTGTAGGCGGCCGCGTGGACGCTCTCCGGGTCGGCCGTGAAGCGGACGGCGAAGAGATGGCCGTCGGGCACCAGCGCGGAGTTGAGCACGCGCACCTCCACGCTGCCCGAGCCGTCCCCCGCCACGTGGGCCGGCGCGCCGACGGTGGCGGGCCGGTAGCCCGGCACCGGGGGCTCGGGCCGCACGGCCGCCACGTTCAGCGGCGCGATGAAGCCTCCCCGCGGCGTGAGCGACACCGAGATGGAGTTCTCGGAGGGGAAGAAGGCCAGGGAGTCCGAGCCGAGCTGGGGCTCGAAGCCGAAGTCGTAGGCGCACACGGCATAGTAGTACTGCTGGCCGTTCACCACCGTGGTGTCGGTCCACGTATGCGTGATGCCGCTGTCGTTGCCGAGGTAGTACGACACCCCCTCGACCTGGGTGTCGGACCAGCCGAACTTGCCGTCCACCAGGTCGAACTGGGCGATCGGCTTGCCGTTGGGGATCCAGAGCGTGTTGGACCCGGTCGGGACGAGCTGCGGGTCGCGGAACTGCGGGTCGGTGGAGCGGTAGATGCGATAGCCCTCGAAGTCGTTCTCGCCCGTCACGGGATCCACGGCGCGCTCGGCCACGTCGTCCCAGGTAAGCCTCACGTAGCCGTCGCCCGCTTCGGCCTTCACCACGGGCTGCGGGGGGGGCACGGCGAACTGGTAGTTCGCGTTGTAGATGTTCTGCACCACCTTCACCGTGTTGCGCAGTTCGTTGAGGTCCTGGCCGAAGGCCAGCGCCAGGCTGAAGCGCTCACGCTTGCCGGCGAGCAGCGTGAACGGTCCGGACGCGAAGAAAAAGCCGATGTTGTAGTTCGCCGCCAGGGCGGAGTCGAAGCGCGCCGCGGGGTTGGGGTCGGTGAACTTCTGGTAGAGGCGCTCCGGCCAGCGGTTGGCGTCGGTGAAGAACACGATGTCGTCCACCGTCGGGTCGGGATTGCCGGCACCGGCCCGGATGCGGTTCATCTTGAAGCCGGTAAGCCCGATCTGGTCCGACTCGTTGAGGTCGGTCCGGTCGAAGTTGGGCTCGCCCTCCGTCGGCATCCCGTCCCCCTCGCCGGTGTCGTCGGTGTCGGGCACGCCATCGGCGCCGACGTCGTCCAGGTCCACCTTCCAGTCGAGGTCCTCGTCGCCCGTCCACCACACGCCCTTGCGGTAGGCCGGCCGCTTGGCGAGCGGCCCGTAGAACGCGACGAAACGGGTGGTGTCGTAGTGCGAGGCCCACCAGCTGCGGATGTTCGCCTGGCCCGTGATCGGGGTTCCGGGTCCGCCGTCGCGCTGCTCGTCGGTGAAGCCGTCGCCGTCGTTGTCCTGCCCGTCGAAGGGCTTGCCCGGCGTCTCGAGGTAGGCGTAGCCCAGGTAGCCGGTGCGCCCGCACAGCCCCGAGAGGTCCTTCCCGTGGCCGAACTTGTCCCAGGTGTAGACCAGGTTGAGCCCCGACGACTTGTCGAAGAACGCGTTGTCGTCGTCGGACTCGTAGATGCCGTCGCAGGAGAGCGCCGAGCCCCCCACCCCGGAGTCCATGTAGAGCCCGAAGATGATGTTCTCCACGTAGTCGGTGGTGCTCTCGTTCGTGATGTCGTAGTGCCAGAAGATCACGTTGCCGGCCTGCGGGTTCGCCCACTGGAATCCGCGCACCTCCACCCGCAGGCCCAGGCCGCGGCGCGTCGTGTCGCGGCTGTCGGCGAAGTAGTCCCAGGCCTCGTAGAAGTCGTCGTCCATCACCATGAAGCTCTCCTGGTCGGCCGCCGCGCGCTTCCCGAAGTAGCCGTTCCACTGCCCGGCCCAGCCCCGGTCGTCCGGATCATTCGCCTTGTCGGGCCAGGAGTCGGGCCAGGTGCGCGGGTCGTTGCTGATGGCCGGCGAGCGGGCCCGGTTGATGCCCGGGTCGGCCTGGAAGAAGCCCGGGCGCGGCTCGAAGCGCATGGTCCGGTTCCGGGTGGGGCTGATGGCCTGGCGCTCCCGGTAGCCGGTCTCCATGATGTAGGCGATGCTGCCGTCGCGCTGGCGGATGCGGGCGAGCACGAAGGGCGTGATCCCGTCGGTGTAGTTCATGCCGCTACCCTTGGGGACTTCCGCGGAGTGGAACACGGAGAGGTCCACGTTGCCGGGGTCGGCCGGGTAGTCGCCCACCATGCCGTAGTTCCAGAACACCGTCCGGATGCGCGCGGCGTCGTGGAAGCCCGAGCGCTCCGCGTCGATGCGACCGCGCTGCGCGGGCGGTACCACCGGCTCCAGGGCGCCGGCCGCGCCCGCCTGCAGCGCGAGCAGCAGGGCGGCGGTCGCCACCCGGCTCCCGACGTTCGATTCCCTCGACCCGACCACGCGCCGGCCTCCTCTAGCTCGGGCGGTTCAACGTGAGCCCCACCTCGATGCGTCGCGGTCCGTAGAAACGGGTGGGGTCCGAGAGCGCGAAGGCATCGGCGGCCGGAAAGCGCGAATAGAGCACGCTGCCGGTGCTGTTGAACACGAAGCCGTTGAAGAAGCCGCTGTTGAACAGGTTGAAGACCCGCGCGAACAGGCTGGCGGGGATGCCCCCCAGGCGCAGGTGGCGCTCGGCGCGCAGGTCCGCGATCAGCGAGGCTGGCTTGCGTCCGGAGTTGTCCTCCAGGCCCTCCCCGAAGCCCGGCTCGATCACCGGGGTGAAGGGCTGGCCGCTGGCGACCCGCACGATGGCGCTGGCCGCGTAGCGCCCGGGACGCGCCAGCCCCAGGGTCAGGTTGAGGGTGTGGCGCTGGTCCCAGTTCAGGGGGATCTGCCGGGGGCGCGGGTCAGCGCCCGCCTCGGCCCGCGTCGCGGTCTCGCGCGGATCGCTCGCGTTGCCGCGGGCCATCTGCCAGGTGTAGTCCATGTGGGCGCTGAAGGGACCCACGGTGCGCTGGTCCAGCGCGACCGTGACCCCCAGGACATTGCCGAAATCCACGTTGGTCATGCGCACGTACTCGGCGTCGTTGTAGGTGGACACGAACGCCACCCCGAGCAGGTCCCGGATGTCCTTGTAGAAGGCGGTCACGTCCAGCCCGAGATTCTCGGTGATCGCCTCCTTGTAGCCCATCTGATACTGCACCGTGCGCTCGGGCCGGATGTCGGGGTTCCCGAGTACGCCGTAGCTGATGCTGCTCGCGGCCAGCTGGCTCAAGACCGAGTAGTCGGCGTTGGCGAAGATGTTCCCAAGCGCGGGCATCTGCGAGAAGTGCCCGTAGGCGAAGTAGAGGGCGGCGCGGTCGCTCACCGGGTAGGAGACCCCCACCCGGGGCGAGAGCGAGACCTTGCGCGAGGTGGGCCGGGGCGGGGACGGGGGCGCGCCCGCGATGGCGTTGGCGGGGTTCGCCAGGTCGCTGGGCACGGAGGAGCGGGCGTCGAAGTAGTCCAGGCGCAGACCGGCGCGGAAGGTGAGGTCGTTCCACTCGACCTGGTCCTGCGCGAAGGCCGCGCCCTGCACCGGGCGGTACCTCGGGATGCCTCCCAGGCTCTGGCGGACCAGGGTCTGGCGGCCTCCCTGCAGGGTGTAGACGAGCTGGCCGGGCGCGCCGAACTCGAGCTTCGGCCAGAGGAACTCCGCTCCCAGCTTCAGCTGGTGGTCGCGGGTGAGCTGGCTCACGAACGAGCTCTTGGCCACCAGGGCGTTGGTGCGGTGCTCGAACCGGGTGAAGTCCACGCCCTGGAGGTAGGCGCCCAGCTCGTAGTCGGGGTCCCCCCGGAGCGGCCCCGCGGCGTCGTAGCGCGGGTCGAAGGGGTCCTCGTAGGCGAAGTCCTGGAGGTGGACCCCGAACTGCCGCAGCGCCACCGTGTAGAAGGAGGACTTCGTGAGGGTCTGCGTCCAGTCGAGTCCGTGCATCCAGGAGGCGCTGCGCTGCCGGGTGCGGCCCTCCGGATTGAGGTGGAAGGCCCAGCCGGTCCGCCGGGCCTCGCCGGTCTCCACGATGGCCTGGTAGCTCGCCTCGATGTCGGGGAGCAGGCGGTTGGTGACCTTCACCACCCCCGACCAGCCCCGGTCCTCGCCCAGCGGCACGGACTTCCCGTCCCCGGTCGGCCGGTAGACGTTGTTGGTGAAGTCCGAAGTGTCGGTGGGCATGAAACGCCGCGTACCGTAGGCGAAGTCGTGGAACTGGCGCCAGCGACCGCTGAGCAGGTAGAG
Organism: Candidatus Eiseniibacteriota bacterium; assembly: GCA_037447075.1. Classification (GTDB taxonomy): domain Bacteria; phylum Eisenbacteria; class RBG-16-71-46; order RBG-16-71-46; family RBG-16-71-46; genus JBBIHL01. The sequence continues at coordinate 8,781 of JBBIHL010000092.1, forward strand.
GGTCTTGGGCAGGAAGGTGGGGCCGCTCAGGCTGAGCTGGTAGTTCTGGATCCCGGTGGGACGCGCGCCGAACGCCACGGGCCGCCCGGCCTCGCCCGAGTAGTAGAAGCCCCCGGTGAAGACCTCGGCGTCCCAGCGGAACGTGTCGGTGCCCCGCTTGAGCACCGCGTTCACCACCCCGCTCATCGCCTGGCCGTACTCCGCGTCGAACGTCCCGCTGATGACCTGCACCTGCTCGAGCAGCGAGCGGTCGAGGCGGAGGCTGGACGCGTTGCTGAAGACGTCGTTGACGCTCACGCCGTCCACCTGGTACTGGACCTCGCCCAGCCGCCCGCCGCGGAAGTGGCCATTCACCACCCCGGCCTGGAGGTTGACCACGTCCTGCAGCTCCTGCACGGGGAGGGCCTGGATCTCCTCGCGCGTGACGGTCTGGACGTTGCTCGTCAAGTTGACCTCGACCACCGGCCGCTGTCCGCTCACGACCACCTCCTCCATCTGGAGCGGCGTCTCCTCCAGGACGCCGTCGAGCCGGGTGGTGACGTCGGCCGGGAGCTCGACGCCCGTGATGGTGAGCGCGCGATAGCCCAGCAGGTTGATGCGGATGTCGTAGCGGCCGGCCGGGACGTTGAGGATCAGGTAGCGGCCCTCCAGGTCGGTCACCGCTCCCAGGCGCTGGCCCACCACC
>JBBIHL010000093.1:0-9431 GCA_037447075.1 Candidatus Eiseniibacteriota bacterium
GGGCGCCGCGGAGCCGACGGCCGGGCCCGGGCCCTGGGGCGCGGCTTCTTCGCCCGGCGCACGCTGCAGGTGGCCCGCGAGCTGCTCGGGTGCTGGCTGGTCCACGAGACCCCGGAAGGGCGCGCGGCCGGCCGGGTGGTGGAGGTGGAGGCCTACCGCGGCGAGGACGATCCGGCCTGCCACGCCGCGGCGGGGCGCACCGCCCGCAACCAGGTGATGTACGGCGCCCCCGGACGGGCCTACGTCTACTTCACCTACGGCATGCACTACTGCCTCAACGTGGTGACCGAGCGCGAGGGATTCCCGGCGGCGGTGCTGCTGCGCGCCCTGGAGCCCGGCGAGGGCCTGGAGCTGATGAGGCGGCGGCGTGGCGTGGAAGCCCGCGAGCTTCTGGCCAGCGGGCCGGCGCGCCTCACCCGGGCCCTGGGGGTGGACCTCGCGCTCAACGGGCACGACCTGACCCGTCCCCCGCTGTGGCTCGAGCGGCGCGCGGACGGCGAGGGGTTGGGTCCGGTGCGGCGCGGGCCCCGGGTGGGGGTCGGGGCCGGAGGCGACCGCCCCTGGCGGTTCTACCTGGCCGGCCATCCGTGCGTCTCGCCGGGGCGCGGACCGCGGGTGACGGGCGGGGCCGCGCGAGCCGGATTGTCGTTGACACCCCGGAAAAGGCGCTCCTAGAATCCGGCCTCCGTGCTTCGTGCACCCCGTTGACCGTGCGCGATTCCCGTGGGAGCGCGGAGCGGGTCTGTCCCTCGGCTCCGCCGCCGCACGGTTCTCCGTCCCTGAAAGGAGTCGGCATGGGCCCCATGCAGAGGGCTTGGATAGGCACGCTCGGGGTGCTGTGGGTCGCGCTCGGCGCGGCGCCCGCGCGGGCCCAGGTGCTGGGGCCGGCGCCCGAGCCGCTCCAGTTCGTGGTGGATCCCCTGGAACGCAGCCCCCGTCTCGCCGGCATGGGCGGGTTGATCTACACCGTGGAGGACGAGCACAACCAGATCGATCTCTGGGACTTCGCGCGCAACCCGGTCGGTCTGGCCGCCGGCCGGGATTCCTCCAGCATCGAGTTCTGGGGCGGGACCGCGAGCGACGCCCGCTTCCGCGACGAGACCCTCCAGCGCGTACGCCAGAGCCTGTCGCTTCGCGACTTCCACGCCCTGGCCGAGGCCTGGCGGCGCTCGCGTGGCCGGTTCGTCTACGGCGCGGAGGTCCGTTTCCTCGAATCCCGCCGCGACGACCCGTTCGACGATCAGACCTACCGGCGCGGGACCTCCGGCGGCGTCGCGGCGCGACCCACCCTGGCCGGCGTGGTGAAGTGGGTGGAGTCGGGCCGCATGCGCTGGGCCCTGCGCGCCAACGTCCACGTGGTGGAGCAGGACCAGGAGTACCGCGTCATGCACGCCAGGCCCGGGGGCGACTACCTGGGCGGGTCCGGCGGCCTGCTGCCCGGCACCCCCAACCTCTTCGACGCCAACTCCGGGTTCCTCTCGGGTCTCGGCCTGGGGGGCGTCCTCGACTACCAGTTCGGCGAATGGCTGGATGCGGCCATCGTGGGGGACTACATCAAGGAGAAGGTGGAGACCAAGAACGAGACCAAGCGCTCCCTGGCCCAGTACAACCAGGACCGGCCGTTCTCCCAGGGCGGGCTTTCCCTGGTGGGCCGGCTGGGCAAGCTCGTGGAGTGGGGGGCGGATGGGCGGCTGTTCCGCAGCGCGGCCGAGGAGGACTACTACATCACCATTTCGGCCGGCATCGCCCGGGTGCCCATATCGGCCCGCGGGATGCGGCTCGATGCCGATCAGAACGGCTCCCTGCTGCGCGGCCGGCTGCTCGTCCACCTGCCTTACGGATTGCGGCTGGGCGGGGGTGGAAACGCCCGCTACGAGAAGCTGGCCGTGGTTCCGCCGGCCGGCGATCCCGACTCCTACAACATCTTCCTCGACCACCTCTACGTGTCCGAGCCCGACGCGGACAGCCTGATGCTGCCCGACTCGGTCGCGCGCACCACCCGGAAGCTGCACGCCTACCAGCTGGGGGGTGGGCTGGCGTGGTCGTCCGGGCGGCGGGTGGTGGCGGGGGTCGAGTACCACTACGGGCAGGACCGGCGGGACTCGGAGGTGCTGGGGGAGGGGGTGCAGGGGCCCTACCTGAAGTCCTGGGAGATCCGGGCCGGAGCCGAGTATCGCTGCACCGAGCAGTTCACGGGGCGCGCCGGCTTCGGCTACGCCAAAGGCGACGCCAACACCCTCACCGACCAGGACGAGTGGGTTTCCCGCACCCTGACCCTGGGGGCGGGCTACTCGCCCAAGGACTCGGCGTGGGGCCTGGAGAGCGGCTACCGGGTGGAGTGGACGGATTCGGACTTCGGGGATCCCGCCGACTCGCGGGGGAGCCGGCAGAACCTGGCCCTGAGCGTGCGCTGGCTCTTCTAGGCTTCCTCCGAGCGGGCCTTCCGTGGCACAGTTTCCCCTTGACAGCGCCCGCTTCCGGGGGGATAGTCCGTGTGACCGGTTGCCGAGTTCCACCGACCGGGCTTCGGGCAGCGGCATCGAGTGCCGCTTTCATCCCCCATCTGCCCTGGCCTTCTCACCGAACCTCGACCGCGACGTCATCCCCGCCGGAGGGTCTCGCTCCGCGGCTGCGCCGGCAGGAGGGGAAGTTTCGGTGTACACAACACTTGGGGTCACAAAACCGTTGACAGTCCACGGCCCGGTTGGAATAGTGTTCGCGTTCTGCGCGCCCTGCGGCCAAATCCCTCAACCAGACACCCCGATCGGTGAGGTCTGAACCCATGGGTCGAAAGACGCGTCGTCTGCGGTTCGCGCTGGCGATGACCGCCATCTCCCTGGGCCTGGCGGCGATGGGCTGGGCGCAGGCCCCGGCGCCGCCCGGCGCGGGGAGCGCCGGACGCATCGCCGGCCGATTGACCGAGAAGGGCAAGGAGCCGATCCCCTACGCCAACATCATCGTGCTGGGGACCCGCATGGGCGGCTCGACCGACGAGAACGGCTCCTACCTGATCGTGGGGGTGCCCGTCGGCACCTACCAGCTGAAGGCGCAGGCCATCGGCTACGAGGCCCAGGTGGTCTCCGTGAAGGTGGACGCGGGGCAGACCGCCACGGTCAACTTCGACTTCGGCGAATCCAAGGTCGTCAAGACCATCGAGGAGATCGAGGTCCGCGCCGAGAAGCGCATTGACACCAAGTCGTCCACCACCCGGCAGAGCATCTCGGCGGAGAATCTGAAGGACATCCCGGTGGACAACCTGCGCCAGGCGGTGGCGGTCAAGGCCGGCGTGGTGGCGCAGGGTGGCGAGCTGCACGTGCGGGGTGGGCGCGGCGGCGAGGTCAAGTTCCAGTTCGACGGCGTCGAGGTCTCCGACCCGCTCTTCGGGGGCGGCGCCAACATCGCCAACCTGGCGGTGGCCGGCACCGACGTGCTCTCGGGCGGCTTCGACGCCGAGTACGGGAACGCCCTCTCGGGGGTGGTGAGCGTGACCACCAAGGAGGGCACCGAGAAGTTCGGCGGCGAGGTGCGGTGGGACACCGACCGCTACGGGGACCCCACCAAGACCTACGACAACTACGATCGCTTCACCTTCGGATTCGGCGGGCCCACCCCGGTGAGGAACCTGACCTACTTCGCCGTCTTCGAGGGCACCTACACCGACACCTACCTGAAACTGGGCAAGACGCAGCCGCGTCGCACGCTGGCGGACTTCATCAACCTGGGCTTCCGCCAGAGCAACGACATCAACACCAACTTCAAGCTGGCCTGGCGCGCCAACCCCAAGAACAAGGTCACGCTGGAGCTGATCAAGAACCGCACGGTCAACACCCCCTACAACCACATGTGGAGCCGCAAGGGCTACGTCAAGGTCGAATACGACACGGTGCGGCGCGCGGGGCTGCCGGACACCTACCGGCCGCGCTACGGCACCTGGTCGCCGATCCCGGTGGACAGCTCCTACCTGCCGATGAACATGGCCGACCACCTGGCCACCACGGACCAGGACTTCCGCCAGCTCACCATGGTCTGGACCAACCAGCTGTCGGAGAAGTCGGTGATGACCGCCCGCCTCTCCCGCTTCGGCTTCAAGACCCGGCAGTCGGTCGGCGGCAAGCAGCCCTGGGAGTACGACACGCAGAGCCCGGAGTACTGGAGCGGGAACACGGTGCCGGGGAGCGAGAACAACTACTACTTCGCCACCCACGGCGACTTCCCCTTCTACTCCGACAGCCGCACGGTGACCTACACGCTGAAGAGCGACTTCTCCACGCGGCGCTGGAAGAACCACACCTTCAAGACCGGCGTCGAGTTCGACTACAACTCGATCCGCAAGCTGCTGCTCACCCTGCCGAATTCCGAGACCAACGGACTGCCGGGCGGGCAGCGCTCCGACTTCGTGAACTTCAACCCGGAGGGGGCCTACTACCTGCAGGACCGCTGGGAGTTCGAGGGGCTGGTGCTCAACGCGGGCCTGCGCTACGACCTGTTCACGCCGGGGGCCCAGATCTCCAACAAGGACCTCCCCAGCGGCAAGCGCTACAAGCAGCAGTGGAGCCCGCGCCTGGGCATCGCCTATCCCATCTCCGACAAGGACGTGCTCTCGTTCCACTACGGCTGGACGTTCCAGACGCCGGCGCGCAACTTCGTGTTCGAGAACCGCGGCATCACCACGAGCGTGGGCACCCGCGGGAACCCCGACCTCGAGCCCGAGACCAACATCGCCTACCAGGCGGGCGTCCAGCACCTCTTCTCGCGCGACCTGAGCGGCCAGTTCTCGGTGTTCTTCAAGGACATTTACGGCCTCCTCACGGTCCGCCAGGAGCCGCTGGAGGACGGCACGCTGGCGCCCGTCTACCGCAACGGCGACTACGCCTCGGCGCGCGGGTTCGAGGCCAGCCTCATCAAGTCGTTCAGCCACAAGTTCAGCGCCGAGATGAACTACACCTTCTCGGTCGCCACCGGGGTGGCCAGCAACCCGAACGAGGCGCTGCAGTTCATCAACGGGGGCCGGCTCTACCTGCCCATCGCCGAGCAGGCGCTCGACTGGGACCAGCGCCACACCTTCAGCCTCCAGGCGGTGGTGCGCGACCCCGGCAAGTGGGGGTTCAACATGCTGTGGACCTACGGCTCGGGGTTCCCGTTCACGCCCACCTTCCAGAACGACCGGCGGCCCGATCCCAAGCTGGAGAACTCGCGGCGCCTGCCCCCGGTCTCGAACCTCTCGCTGCTGGGGGACAAGTTCTTCAAGGTGTGGGGGCAGAACGTGACCCTCTTCGTGGATGCGCGCAACCTGCTCGACGCGCGCAACCTCGGCGCGCTCGACCAGAACCTGTTCCCCAACCCGAACGTCAACCGAGACGGCAACTCCGATTACCTCAAGTACTACACGGAGACCGGCCGCGCGGGCGGCGCCTACCTGCAGGACGTGAACGGCGACGGCCGGCTCGACTGGGTGCCGGTCAACGACCCCCGGGTCTTCACCGAGGGCCGGGCGGTCCGCATGGGCGCCAGCGTCACCTTCTAGGACCTGGAGCTTCGAGGAGACGATGGGACCAGCCAAAGCTTGCACGCGTGACGCGGGCCCCGCCCGCCGGCGATGGATCTCGGCTGCCGCCCTGGCCCTCGCCCTGTGGCCCGGAACGACGTGGGCCCAGCGGAAGCCGGACCCCGAGTTCTCGCCCGAGGCGCTGCGCGCCGCCCTGCCGGAGTACTTCTCACCGAACGGCACCGCCGACATCCCCGACGTTTTCGGCCCCGGCAAGGTGCTGACCGTGGGCAACGTCTATTGCAAGGTGACCAACATCGGCCACGTGGGCAACGTGTTCACCAACCTGTCCAGCGATCCCGGCGGCCAGTGGCCGGGCGCCTCGGGGGTGGAGTACCTGTTCGCGATTCTGCTCTACGTGGGCGCCAAGAACCCCACCGCGCTCGACCCCGCCCAGCTGCGGCGCGTGAGCTACTTCGCCGAGTGGAGGCCGCCGAGCCTCGATCCGGTGGACCGCATCTATGAGGCGTACGACGGCGTCACCAACGGCGCGCGGTTCACCAACGACGACGGGGATTTCGACGCCTTCGGCAACCAGCGCGTGGACGAGGATTTCTTGAACGGCAAGGACGACGACGGGGACGGGGCCGTGGACGAGGACTTCGGGGCGGTCGGCCAGCAGATGTTCTCGTGGGACGAGCGCGACGACACGCCCCAGGCGATCAACGCCACCTTCAACGAGAAGCACGTGCCCCTGGGGCTGTTGGCCCGCCACCAGGCCTTCGCATTCTCGGTGCCGGGCTACAACGACTTCGACGCCTTCGAGTACTACATCCGGAACGTCTCGGGCCACGTGCTCGACAGCGTCTTCGTGGGCTTCCGGGTGGACATGGACGCCGGCCCGGTCGAAAAGGGCAACTACTTCGCGGACGACTTCGACTTCCCGTACTTCCCCCAGGACTCGTTCTACATCGCCGTGCCGCCCGACGACCCCAAGTACCAGGGTCCCCCGTTCTGGCCGCACGAGGTGCGCAGCGTCCCGGCCGACTCGGCGCTCTGTCCCCTGGAAGCCGTGGTGATCCATGGCTTCTCGATCGGGGACGACGACGGCGACGAGGGCGAGACGGTGGGGATGCCCTCCTTCCTGCTGCTCGGGCACACCATTGACCCGCTGGGCAAGAAGGCCCCCCGCTTCAAGGGCTGGCGCGCCTTCCGCTCCTTCACCGGGGGGACTCCCTACCAGAACGGCGGGGCCCCGATCGTGGACCAGCAGCGGTTCGAGATGCTGTCGGGCACCGAGAACGTGGACCAGAACACCGGCTTCATCACGTCGCAGCGCAGCGACCAGAAGGGCGACCAGCAGCAGATCGCCTCGGTGGGGCCCTTCCTCGACATGCAGCCGGGGGAGGAGATCGTGGTCACGGTCGCCTTCGCGGTCCAGCAGGGCCGCCTGACGGACAACGACCTCTACACGAAACGGCCCGCCGCCGATCGCCGATCGCCGCCGCTGCCGAACTGCGTGGAGAACGCGCTGAACGCCCAGATCGCCTACAACGGCATCTGGGAGGACCGCGTCGTGGGGAGCCGGCCCAACACGGACTTCCACGGGCGCGAGACGCCGGTGCAGGCCCCGCGCGGCCAGCTCGTCACCATGGCGGACTGCCGCGACGCGCAGGGGAGCGGGGCGGGCCGCGTGGTGGCCCAGGAGCCGGACTTCTCCTGGTTCGACTTCGATTGCAACTATTGCACCGGGGTCTGGACGCCGCAGAGCCCCGCGCGCGGGTTCTTCCACAAGACCTGGAACGCCGCCGCACCTCCGCCCAACCCCGCCCTGAACGTGTCCGCGAAGTACAACTACCAGGCGAACCCCGAACGTCGCTACTCTCCGGCCGGGGACCGCACGATCACGCTCGCCTGGGACAACCTCTCCGAGACCACGGCCGATCCCAAGTCCAAGGAATTCGACTTCTACGCCTACCGGATCTGGCGCGCCGCCAACTGGACGCGCCCGGTGGGAAGCTCGGGGCCCGCCGAGGCGGACTGGAGCCTGCTCGGCGAGTTCGTGAAGTTCGCCCCCTCCGATACCACCATCACCTCCCACTGCGCCACGCTCTACGTGCCCAACTACTGGGCCAAGACGCCGGTCCCGCCCGACTACCGGCGGGACAGCACCGTGACCATCTGCCTGCGCCGCGGGGACCTGATCGACTACCAGAGCGGGTACGTGATCCGTCCCGATACCACGGTGGACTGCATCCGCGACGAGTTCGGCAATTGCTCCTACACCATCGGGAAGAAACACGGCACGGGGGGGACGACGTTCGAGGTCATCGAGCAGGCCATCAAGTACCCGATCGGCCGCTACGCGTTCCGCGACACGCTGGTGCAGAACGGCTTCATCTATTTCTATTCGGTGACCGCCAAGGACTCGAACGACATCGGGCTGTGCGACCCGCGCCGCTGCCTGGAGGGGCGCCGGTCGGCGGTGGAGGCGGATGCGGTCGTCCCGCAGGTGGGCACCCGACCCAAGGGCGGGGTGTGGGTGGTGCCCAACCCCTACCGGGGCCGCGCGCAGTGGGATCTGACCCCCAACGCCACCGACCCGACGGGCACGCACATCGACTTCCTGGGCATGCCGCCGGGGCCCTGGACCCTGAAGATCTTCACGGTCTCGGGCGACCTCGTGCAGACCCTGCGATCAGGCGACCCGGTGAACGAATCGCTGCGAGGCCCGGTGCTCGACCCGGCCACCGGGCAGTCGCGACCGGGCTACAACTTGCAGCAGGACTCGCCCAACGACGGGCAGGCCCGCTGGAACCTGATCACCCGCAGCGGGCAGGACGTGGTGAGCGGCATCTACCTGTACACGGTGGAATCGAAGGAAGGGACGCAGGTCGGTCGCTTCGTGGTGATCCGCTAGGCGGGCGACCGCCCATCGCTTGGAAGGAGGAACAGTGAGGAAGGTCGTCGCGGCACTCGCGCTGCTGGGGGCGATCCCCGCCGTGGCCGGCGCGGCTCAGATCTTCGAGAAGGTGGCCACCTTCGACGGGCAGTTCCTGAAGATCGGCGTGGGTGCCCGGGCGGCGGGCATGGGTGGCGCCTTCGTCGCCATGGCGGACGACGCCACCTCGATGTACTGGAACCCGGCCGGGCTCGCCCGCATCGACCCCGACAAGTCGCAGGTCTCGCTCAACCACGCCAAGTGGCCGGGTGACCTCGACTTCGACATGGCGGGCTACGTGTTCCACGTGAAGCAGATGCCCGGCGCGTTCGGGGTCAATGCGCGCGCCTTGACCATGGATCCGATGGTCGAGACCGACTCCTACCACCCCGACCCGGCCGTGGGGACCGGGCGGACCTTTGACGCGGGCATGATGGCCTTCGCGCTCACCTACGCGCGCTCCTACACCGACAAGTTCTCGGCCGGCGTGACGGGCGCGCTGGTGCAGGAGGGGCTGGCGGAGTTCTCGCAGCAGACCTTCACCTTCGACGTCGGCACGCTCTACGACGTGGGCACCCTGGGCATGCGCATCGGCATGGCCATCCAGAACATCGGCTCGCAGATCAAGTTCATCGAGCGCGACGCGCGCGTCCCGGCCATCTTCCGGGTGGGCACGTCCGCCAGCCTGATGTCCACCACCCAGTCCAGGCTGGTCGGCTCGTTCGAGTTCTCGCACCCGCCGGACAACTCCGAGCGCCTCAACGCGGGCCTGGAATACCAGTTCCGCAACTTCGCCTTCCTGCGCGGCGGCTACAACTTCAACTACGACGCCGAGACCTGGGCGACCGGCGCCGGCTTCAACTTCCCGGTGAGCCAGTTCGGCCGCGCCAACCTGGACTACGCCTTCACCGACATGAGCGATCTGGGAGGCGTGCATCGTTTCTCGCTGCTGTTCCAGTTCTAGTTCCCCACCGTCGGCGGCCGCTGCCGGCGCGCCGACTCGGT
>JBBIHL010000094.1:0-9304 GCA_037447075.1 Candidatus Eiseniibacteriota bacterium
TGCGTGGCCACCGCGGAGCGCGGCTCGCGCGGTCCGGCGCCCTCGGCGCGGGCCCGAGGCCCGGGCTCCCGTGGGGCGACCGGCCCCTCGTCCTCGGCGAACTCCAGCTCGACCCGGGCGCCGACGCGGATGCGATCGCCGGACACCAGGCGGCGGCGCTCCACCCGCTCCTCGTTGACGAAGGTGCCGTTGCGGCTGCCCGCGTCCTCCACCACGAAGGCACCGTGCTCGGCGCGCACCACCGCGTGGACGCGCGAGACCCCCTCGCCCTCCACCACGATCTCGCAGTCGGCAGAGCGTCCGATGCGTGCCCGGTCCCCCTCGAGCGCCACTTCGCGCGGCGGCCGGCCGGGCAGGTGGACCAGGAGCCGAGGCATGGCGGCCGCGCGGGCTAGCGCCGCGGCTTCACGAGGAACACCGAGTTGCCCAGGCGCAGCTCATCGCCCTCGCGCAGCAGGGCACGCCCCATGCGCTGGCCGTTGACGAAGGTCCCGTTGGTGGAGCCGAGGTCCACCATCACGATCCCGCCCGGGCCCGCCTCGAGCGCCGCGTGATCCTTCGACATGTAGGGGTCGGCCAGGGCGAGCAGCGTGGCGCCGGTCTCCTGGCGCGGGGCCTTGCCCAGCTTGGTGCGGCCTGCGAGGATGCGGAACTCCTGCCCGGCGAGCGGCCCGGACGCGGCCTCGAGCCGCGCGATCACGCCGATCGCGCCCTGCACCTCGGGAGCGCTCGGAGCCATCACCCGGGTCTCGTCGCCGCCCTGCACCTCCGCCTGCACCACCACGGTCTGCTCGGTGATGTCGCGCGGCGCCACGCCCAGCGGGGCGCGCCGGGTGCAGCGCGGGCAGCGACGCCAGTGCAGCTCCATCTCGTGCCCCTGCGGGCAGCGCTTGATCACCTTCTTGCCGAACATGCGGGGTGCGGGCGAGCCGGGTGAGGCGAGGCCCGAAGTGGGGCCCGCCGGGGGCGGGCATCGCGCGCCGATGCCCGGCGCGAGCGTGGCCCCCACGGGAGGGCTTCGCCCGGGGTCGTATCCGTCCGGTCGCAAGGCCGCGTGGGCCGCACGCGGCCTAAGCTAGCATGCGGCCAGGGGGCTCACAAGGGCGGCTGGTCTGCGCGCTCGCCGCCCGCGGGGAGGGGATGCCGCCGCTACGCCGCCTTTTGCGACCGGCGGGCCAGGGCCTCGGCGATGCTGTTCGACGCCTCGTTCAGGTCGAACGGCTTGGCGATCACCAGGTCCACCACGCCCGAGCGCTGGTCCTCGTCGGCCAGGTTCTCGGCCCATCCGGTCACCAGGCCCACGGCGGCGTCGGGGTTGCGACGCCGCGCCTCGCGGGCCACCTCCCAACCCGAGACCCCCGGCATGCCCAGATCCGTGAGCACCAGCTCGAAGCTCCCCTCGGCCAGCATGGCGATGGCCTGGGCCCCGCCCTCGGCCTGGCTGACCCGGTAGCCCTGGCTCTCCAGCATCTCGGCCAGCACCAGGCGAACCTCGGGCTCGTCCTCCACGATCAGGGCCCGCACGCCGCGAACCGGCGGAGGAGCGGCGGCGCGCTTGGCCTCGGCGCGCTTCGCCTGGCTCGCGGGCAGCCGCATCACGAAGGTCGCGCCGCGGTTGGGCGCGGTATCCAGCAGCTCCAGGGTGCCCTCGTGACGCGTGACGATGGAGTAGGCGATCGAGAGCCCCAGCCCGGTCCCGTGCTCCTGCTTGGTGCTGAAGAACGGGTCGAACGCTCGCGCCGCCACCTCGGGTGCCATGCCGCGGCCGGTGTCGGTGAGCTGGACCCAGACCATGCCGGCCGCCTCCCCGGTGTCAATGCGCATCCGCCCGCCCCCCGGCATCGCGTCCACCGCGTTGAGCATCAGGTTGGTGAGCGCCTCGCGGAGCTCGGCGGCGTTGCCGCGCACCGGCGAGACGTGCCGCAGGTGGGTCTCGACCTCGATGTGGATGCCGCGCTGGCGCGGCTCGTCCTGCCAGCGCACCCGCGTCATCTCCACCACGTCCCGCACCACGTCTCCCAGGTCGAGCAGCACGTCCTCGCGGCGGCTGCGCTGCCGGGCGTAGTCCTGGATGCGGCGCACGGTGAGCGCCCCGTCGGCGGCGGCCCGCTGGATGACCTCCAGACCCCTGACCAGCTCCGGGTCGGTGGCCCGGCGCGCCAGCAGCTGGGCCCGGCCCAGGATGATGCCCAGCAGGTTGTTGAAATCGTGCGCCACGCCGCTCGACAGCTCGCCCAGCGCGCGCATGCGCAGGTCGGTGCTGAGCTTCTCCTGCAGCTTGCGGGCCGCCGTCACGTCGGCGACCAGGTAGAGCTGGGCGCGCTGGCCGTCCAGCTCGACGGTGATGCCGCGGACCTCCACGCTGCGCTCCTCGCCGGCCGGCGTCACGACGCGCAGGCCGAGCGGTCCCAGCACGCCGGCGCCGTCCCAGGCCGCCACGGTCTCGACCACGTGCAGGCGCTCGTCGGGGTGCACCATGACGCGCGCGTCGAAGCCCGGGTCCAGGATCTCGGCGGAGACGCGGCCGAACATCTCGCAGAAGGCCGGGTTCACGTACTGGATGCGGTGGTCCCACACCATGGCCACGCCGATCGGGGCGGCCTCGACCAGGACCTTGTAGCGACGCTCCGATTGCAGGAGCTCGTTGCTGCGCCGGCGCACCTCGGCCTCGAGCGTGGTGTTGAGCGCCAGCAGCTCGCCCCGCGCGTGCTCGGCCTGCGCGCGCTGGCGCTCGACCTCCTCCGCCATGTGGTTGAAATGCTCGGCCAGCTCCTCGATCTCGTCCCCGGTGGGGAGGTGCAGGCGGTGCGAATGGCGCCCGGCGGCGACGTCCAGGGTGCCCCGCGCCAGGATGCGGATGGGTTCGGTGATGCTGCGGGCGGCGGCGCGCGCGCCCCACAGGGAGATGAGGCCCGCCAGCACGCCCAGCGCCACCAGGATCCACGTGGTCTTGGCCACCTCGTTCTGCACGTCGCGCAGCGAGAGCCCCACCCGCACCGTGCCCCACTTCTCCTGCGAGCCTTCCACGTAGACCGGCGCCGCCACGTCCAGCACCGAGGTGCCGCGGCCGTTCACCCGCACCGTGGTGCGCTGGACCAGGATGTCGCGCGCCGCGCTCGCGGCCCGGCCCACCGGCTCGTCGGGCTTCTCCCCGCTGGCCTCGATGTGCCGGCTGTCGCCCGCCACCCGCCCTTCCTTGTCGTGGATGATCACGTAGGCGATGCCGGGATCCCCCACGGCCTGGCGCGCCGCTTCCGAGAGCGCGACGTAGTTGTAGGAGAGCAGCGAGGGCGAGACCACCGCCGCGATGGTCCGCGCCACCGATTCCCCGCGGCGCTGCGCCGCCTCGTTGAGGCGCTGGGCCATGCGGGCCTGGACCAGGAGCACCACCACGGTCATCAGGGTGAGCAGGATGAACGCCAGCGCCGCCATGAAGCGCGCCTCGAGCCGACTGCCCAGCGGGATCAGCCGGCGCGTCCAGTCAAAGCGCGGGCGGCGATTCATGCAGCCAGACGCGCGAAAAGTCGAAGACCGAGATGCCGAGGGGGGTGAGCTCGAAGCCGTGGACGCGCCCCGAGGTGCCGTAGAGGGTGGCGCTGTGGTTGAGGGGCACGACGGCCACCTGCACGAGCACCTCGGCCTCGGCCTGCTGGAACAGGCGGGCGCGCTGCATCGGGTCGCGCGATTCACGCGCCATCATGAGCAGCGTGTCCACGCGGGGGTCCTGGAACTGGAACATGTTGCTGGTGGAGCGTGAGTCGAAGAGGGAACCCAGGAAGGAGTCCGGGTCGGGAATGTCGGCGATCCAGGCCAGCGAGAAGAGGGCGGCGCGCCGCGTGGCGATGCGCTGGCTCAGGTCGCGCCACTCCACCTCGTGCACCCGCACCCGGAAGCCCACCCGACGCAGGTCCTCGACCAGGAGCGAATCCGCGGTGCGGCGCACCCCCGAGCGGACCGGCACCCAGTAGTCGAGCGGCGGGAGCCCCTTGCCGGAGGCGTAGCCCGCCGCCTCCAGCGCGCTGGCGGCGCGTTCCGGGTCGTAGGGCAGGGCCTTGGGGACCGGGGAGTAGCACTGCACCCCGGGCGGGAGGACGCCATTGGCCAGCACCGCCCCCAGCGTGTCCACGCGGATCAGGGCCTCGCGGTTGATGGCGTAGGCCACCGCCTCGCGGACCTTGGGGTGGTCCAGCGGCGGGATGCGGCAGTTGAGGCCCAGGAAGCCCAGCGCGAGCTGGCGGCGGCGCATCACGTGCAGGCGCGGCGAGGCGGCGATCGCCGGGTAGTGGGCCTGGTTCACGTCGGTCACGTCCACCCGGCCGGCCAGCAGCTCGTGCGAGCCGTACTCGGTCGCCAGCGAGGCGGGCGTGACGAAGACAAGGGTGTCCACGTAGGGCTTGGCGCCGAAGTAGTCGGGGTTGCGGGCGACCACCACGTGCGAGTCGTCCCAGCTCACGAAGCGGAACGGCCCGCAGCCCACCGGGTGGCGAGCGAAGTGGGCCGGCCCGGCGCGCTCCACCTCCTCGCGCGGCACCACGGCCGCCTGCGGCAGGCACAGAGCCCAGAGGAACGAGGGATCGGGCCGGCGCAGCCGGATCGTCAGCTGGTCGGCGCCGCGTGCCTGAAGGCCGCGAACCGTGTTGGCGCGCCCCGACTGGTACTCCTCGGCGCCGTCAATGGCCGCGAGGTAGAGCGAGGCGATGTTGCCCGTCCCCCCGGGCTCGAAGGCGCGGCGCAGGCTGTAGGCCACGTCGTCGGAGGTGAGCAGCCGGCCGTTGTGGTAACGCACGTTGGGCTGCAGCCGGAAGTCGTAGGTGAGCCCGTCCGGCGAGATGGTCCAGGTCTGGGCCAGCGCCGGCGTGGGGTCCAGGTTGGCGCCGAAGCGCAACAGGCCCACGAAGAGCTGGTTCGAGATCGTGGTGGAATAGACGTCGGTGCTCGGCAGCGGGTCGAGCGTGGTGGGACGCTCCTGCGCGACCACCAGCGTGCCGCCCCGGCGCGGCGCCGGCTCAGCGTCGCGCGCGGCCGCCACGTTGCGGGTCCGGGCCGGCGGTTGGACCATGCAGGCCGGCACCAGCACGGCCAGCACGGCGGCAACCGCCAGGCCGGGGGCGGCTGCTCGGCCTCGCGTCGTCGGGCTTCGCAGGGGCATGCCGCGGTTATCGGCAGCAACGGCGCGAGGTTATAGCAGGATTTGGCCGGGAAAGGGCGGCGCGGCGCGGGAGGCGCCGACCATGAAGACGGGCGGCCGGGCCGTGCTGGCCCGCCCGCTCCGTCGCGCCGGTCTGCCGTCGGGGGCAAGCCGGCCGCGCGAATCAAGCTAGCCCGGGTTATTCATGAACCGCGAGCCGAAAGCGCGAGACGCAGGGCAGCCGCAAGGAGTTGGGCCGGCTGCGACGCAGGCGTGTCTGGAGACACGTCGAGGAAGCGGCCGGCCCAACGACGCCGCGGATGCCCTGCAGATCGCGCTTGCAGGCCGCGGGCTCATGAATAACCCGGGCTAGCGGTAGAGCGTCTTGAGCGCCCCCCAGCTGCTGGGCCTGGCGGCGGTCGGCTGGCAGTGGCCGGGGCCGGTGATGCCGCTGTTGAAGTCGTCAAGCCCCTGGGTGAGGGGGCTGGTGGTGGCCGGGTTCAGGTAGCCGGATCCCACGGGAGGCACCACCAAGCCGTCAATCAGCGCGTCGGCGGCCGCGACCGTCGCCGCGATGGCGGTGGCGTCCGCGCCGTTCAGGATGTTGAGCTTGGCGGCGATGAGCTGGTGCGCCATGGAAACCAGGCCGTTACCCGCCGCGGGCTGGTTGAAGATCGCTTCCAGCTGGGCGGCGGAGTAGCTCACCGTTCCCAGCGTGAGCCCGCCCGAGATCACCGATGAAGGCCAGTCGCCGGGGTAGTGCGTCTTCCAGAACCCCTGCGTCAGCGTGCAATCCTCGCCCGGCGTCGTGCTCCCCGCCAGGTTCGGCGTGTAGTCGCTCGGCCTCCGGGTCGCCGTCCCGTTCGCGTAGCCGCAAACCACGTACTCGGTGCCGTACTCCAGCTCGCTGCGATTGGGCGTCACCACGCCGGTCTCGTCGTAGAGGTCGCCGATCTCGATGGTGATGGACTCGCCCGACCCCAGGTAGAAGGTCCCCGCCCCGTTCACGTTGAGGGTCGGCGTTCCGTCGAAGGAGGCTTCCGCCTGTCGCGGGTCGCCGCCGTCGAACCACTGGCCGCCGTTGGCCTCGAAGTCCGCGCGCCTCATCCACCATACGGTGAACCCCCCGGGGCTGCCCGATGGGCCCGCGGCGACCGTCACCACCAGCTTGCCGTGCCCTTCCGCGAGCTTGGTGATGGTGAGCGGGTCGTATTCGGGTCCCGGCGCGGCGAAGGCGGGCGCGCTCGCGAGCAGCACGAGTGCCGCGACCGCGGCCGGCATGCCGCCCAGCATGCGCTTCGGGGTGGGACCTGTCGCTCGGTTGCGTCCGTGGGCCGCCATCAAAGGTCCTCCCAGCTTGGCTCCTGCTTGGCACACTGCACGCGCGGCGGGCCAGGGGGAGGAGGCAGCGCGCCTCGTTGCGGGTGGTCCGGACGATGTCGTGCCGGCGTCGCTGTTGCGGCCGGGGCGCGGATACGCCCTCAGACCATACCAGCCTACACGAACGGCCGGCAGGTTGGAACACCTACATTTCGGGGCCGCTTCGCTACCAGCTGGTCGAGCGTCGGTTCGGCACCCTTCGGCGCTGCCCAGATGTTCAGCTGAAAGCAGGGATCGGACGGCGCCCGCGTGAACCTCACGCCTTCTCGTCCGCCGAGAGCCGAAACGACCGGGCCATGGCATCCTCCGCCTCGCGCTTCAGGCCCTTTCGCTGGTAGAGACGGGACAAGGTCGTGTAGTGCAGGGCCTCGTGCGGTCGCAGCGCGATGGCCCGTTGGATGGCGGTGATCGCCTCGTCCACCCGGCCGGCGCGCTCGTGTGCCACGGCCGCCCCCATCCAGGCCTGGTCGTTCTCCGGCTCCAGCGCGGCCGCCTCGCCGAAGGCGGCCAGAGCCTCGTCGAAGCGGTCCTGCGCCAACGCGGTCAATCCCCGAGCAATGTGTTCCTGCGCAGTAGACATGGCCCCCTGGTTCACCCCCGGCCGCGCCACCCACTTGCAGTGGGCACGGTATTGACTATCTCAAGCCGCGCGACCGGAAATGCTCGTTTCCCCGGACGCCGATGTGCTAGGATGCCGCCGGTTTGGAGGCCGCGTACCCGTACCCAGCAGAGTCGAGGACAGGAGGAACCTGTGGCCAAGACGCGAAGAGGGAAGCGTTACCCCGAACAGCTGCGCACCAAGATCCTCGCTACCGCGCGCCGTGAAAACCTCACCGCCGAGCAGGTCCAGAAACGCTTCGGCGTGAGCCGGGTGACGTTCTACAAGTGGCGCGGTCCGGTCGGCCGCGGCCGGCGGCCGGGCCTGTTGGCCGCGTCCGCCCAAGCCGGCGGCAACCTGATCGAGCGCGAGGTGCGCCAGATGGTGCGCAAGGCGCTCCCCGGCATCATCAAGCAGGAGGTCAGCGCGGCCCTCAAGGAGTTCACGCGCCGCAAGGTCCGTCTGTAGGGCTCGCATCGCATCCGATCGTGAACGGGGCGCCCGGCTTCGGGCGCCCCGCGACGCTTGCAAGCCGCGTCTAGGCGGCCGCCTTCAGTTCCCGCACCAGCCTGGTCAGCACGTCCTTGGCGTCACCGAACAGCATCAACGTGTTCGAGTTGTAGTAGAGCTCGTTGTCGATCCCGGCGAAGCCGGGATTGAGGCTGCGCTTGATGATGATGACGTGGTGAGCCCGGTCGGCGTCGAGGATGGGCATGCCGTAGATCGGGCTCTGCGTGTCGTGGCGCGCGGCGGGGTTCACCACGTCGTTGGCCCCGATCACCAGCGCCACGTCGGTCTCCTGGAACTCCGGGTTGATGACTTCGAGGTCGAACAGCTGCGGATAGGGCACGTTCGCCTCGGCCAGCAGCACGTTCATGTGCCCCGGCATGCGGCCGGCGACCGGGTGGATGGCGTATTTCACCTGCACGCCACGCTCCTCCAGCCCCTGCGCCAGCTCGCGCACCGCGTGCTGCGCCTGGGCCACGGCCATGCCGTAGCCCGGCACGATCACCACGCGCTGCGAGTTGGCCATGAGCACCGCCGCGTCCTCGGCGGTGATCTCGCGCACCGGCTTGCGCGCCGCGGCGCCGGCCGGACCGGCGGCAGCCCCGCTCACCGCCCCGAACGCGCCGAAGAGCACGTTGGCCAGCGAGCGGTTCATGGCCTTGCACATCAGGGTCGTGAGGATGGTGCCCGAGGCGCCCACCAGCGTGCCGCTGATCACCAGGGCGTAGTTGCCCAGGGCGAACCCGGTGGCCGCGGCGGCCAGGCCCGTGAAGGCGTTGAGCATGGAGATCACCACCGGCATGTCGGCGCCGCCGATCGGCAGCACCATCATCACGCCCAGCACCAGCGCGCCGAGCAGCAGCCCGTAGTAGGCCGCGGGACCCGCCAGGTCGGCGAGCAGCAGCCCGCCCAGCGCGAGGATGGCGGCCAGCAGCAGGAAGTTGAGCGGCTTCTGACCCGGATAGGTGACCGGCTTCTCGTTCACCAGGCCCTGCAGCTTGCCGAAGGCGATCATGCTGCCCGCGAACGAGACGCTGCCGATCAGAGTGCCGGCCAGGATGCTCCACAGACCCTCGCCGCCGCCGTGGCCGCCGGCCGCGAGCTTCATGAACTCGACCGCGGAGACCAGCGCCGCCGCGCCGCCGCCCACGCCGTTCAGCAGGCCCACCATCTGGGGCATGGCGGTCATGGGCACGCGGAGCGCGGAGAACGCGCCGACCACGGCGCCGATCGCCACGCCCAGGACGAGGAGGAACTGGTTGTGGGCGCCGGTCTGCACCCAGGTGGCCAGGATCGCGATCGCCATGCCGAACGCGGCGACCTGATTGCCCGAACGCGCCGTCCGCGGGGAGCTGAGGCGCTTGAGCCCCAGGATGAAGCAGACCGCGGTGACGAGGTAGGCGAAGGGAATCCAGCCGGAGAGCGTCATTTCCGCTTGCTCTCCGGCTTGGTGCGGAACATGTAGAGCATGCGGTCCGTCACCACGAACCCGCCGACCACGTTCATGGTGCCGAAGACCACCGCCACGAATCCCAGCA
This sequence comes from Candidatus Eiseniibacteriota bacterium, assembly GCA_037447075.1. Lineage (GTDB taxonomy): Bacteria > Eisenbacteria > RBG-16-71-46 > RBG-16-71-46 > RBG-16-71-46 > JBBIHL01. Next base: position 9,152 of record JBBIHL010000094.1, read on the forward strand.
CCCGCCCTAGCAAGGTGTCGGTTGCGGCCAGCACCAGCAGGCCGCCCACCAGCACGATGCCGTGGATGGCGTTGGCGCCCGACATGAGCGGCGTGTGCAGCACCACGGGCACCTTGGAGATGACCTCGAAGCCCACGAAGGCCGCGAGGATGA